>DATLCC010000093.1:0-49655 GCA_035526585.1 Thermoplasmatota archaeon
TGCCAGATCCAGCTCGCCTACAGCATCGGCCACCACCAGCCGCTCAGCGTGAACGTGCAGACGTTCGGCACCGGCGCTGCGACGAAGGGCTCGCGCCTCACCGACGCCGACATCGAAGGCTACGTCAAGAAGGTCTTCGACTTCAGCCCGTTCGGCCTGATCACCGAGCTGCAGCTGCGCCGCCCGATCTACCGCCAGGTGGCCGCGTACGGCCACTTCGGCCGCGACGACCTCGACCTGCCGTGGGAGCGCCTCGACAAGGTCGCGGACCTCAAGCGCGTCGCGGGTCTGTGAGATCGCGAGCGGCGCCAGGAAAGCCAAGCCTGCCAAGCGAAGAACGGGGAGCGCCCTCGAAAGGACCGGAATAAGAAACCTCGAAAAATGCGTGGTGAGAATACGACCATCGTGCCGTTCCGCGAACGACTCGCCCGGGAATCGTTCCCCATCACGTACGAGGCGATCTCCCCGCGCTCAGGCGAGGTGCGCGCGCACATCGACGCTTTCGCCAAGCTTCCGTGCCTCTCGCACGTCGCGGGCGTGAACCTCACGAACAACCCGAGCGCCCGCGTCCGCGTGGATCCGGCGATGTACGGGCACCTCCTGATGGAGGCGTGCGAGGTGGACGTCCTCGCCCACATCACCTGCCGCGACGACACGCTCGCGGGCATCCAACGCTGGCTCTTTGGCGCGTGGGCCCTCGGCGTGAAGAACGTCGTCGTCATGACCGGCGACCACCCGAAGGAGGGGGATTATCCCGAGGAGCGACGCGTCGACAGCGTCAACGCGATCGAGCTCATCGCGGGGATCCGCAACTACATCGCGAAGGGATCGCTCATCCCCGATATCATGCAGCCGACGGCAAGCAGATACGCGAACCGCTTCGCTCCGCCGCCACCGCCGCGCAAGACGGACCCGATCGACCTCTTCGTCGGCGCGCCGCTCATCCCCTGGCGCAACAACGAGGACCAGTACGCGACCGCGAAGCTGCAAGCGGGCGCGCAATACTTCCAGAGCCAGATCACGTGGGACGCCGTCCCCACGCTCGACTGGCTCGCGAAGATGGAGGAGAAGGGCGTCCTCGGCGCGCGTGGCACCTACCCTGACGTCTCGGTGCTCGTGGGATCGAGCCCCCTCAAGACCGAGAAGACGATGGAGTTCATGCACCGATCCATCCCGTTCGTCAAGGTCCCCGATCCGGTGCGCAAGCGCCTCAAGGAGTCGAAGGACTTCGCACGCGAGTCGGTCGCCGTCGTGCTCGAGACGTTCGCGACCTTGAAGGACGGCGCGCGCGAGCGCGGCCTCACGACGAAGATCGGCGCGCACGTGCTCCCGATCAACGACGACTCCCTCGGGAACGCGATCGTGGAAGGGGTCGCCAAGCTATGATGCTCCGCCGCCCGGAAGACGGAACCACGAAGCGCACGAAGGACATGACGCGCTCGGATCGCGTCTTCGTGCGCTTCGTGAGCGTCGCGGCCCCGTTGGGGGCGTGAACGTGGGCCAGACCCTCGCCCATGCGCTCGACGAGCGCATCCTGGTCCTCGACGGCGCGATGGGCACGATGCTCCAGGCCGCGGACCTTACGGCGGCAGACTTCGGCGGCGAGGAGTACGAAGGCTGCAACGAGCACCTGAACCTCACGCGTCCGGACGTCGTCCGCAGCGTGCACGATGCCTACTTCGCCGCGGGCGCCGACATCGTGGAGACCAACACCTTCGGCGCGACGCCCATCGTGCTCGCCGAGTACGGGCTCGCCGACCAGGCGCGCGCCATCAACCGCGCGGCGGCGTCCATCGCGCGCGCCTCCGCCGCGGCCCACGCGACAAGCGAGCGGTCGCGCTATGTCGCCGGGAGCATCGGGCCGACGACGAAGGCATTGACCCTCACCGGCGGCGCCACCTTCGACGAGCTGCGCGAGGGCTACCGCATCCAGGCGCTCGGGCTCATCGAGGGCGGCGTCGACGCGCTTCTCGTCGAGACGAGCCAGGACACGCTCAACGTCAAGGCCGCAGCGATCGGGATCGCGCAGGCGCAGGCCGAGCTCGGCACCGCGATCCCCCTGATGCTTTCCGCGACGATCGAGCCCATGGGCACGATGCTCGCGGGGCAGGGCGTCGAGGCGTTCTACGCGGCGATCGAGCACTTCCGCCCGCTCACCGTCGGGCTCAACTGCGCGACGGGCCCCGAGTTCATGACGGACCACCTGCGCACGCTCGCACGCGTCGCGACGTGCGCGATCCATGTCTACCCGAACGCCGGTCTTCCAGACCACGAGGGGCGCTACGAGGAGACGCCCGAGTCGCTCGCGCGCAAGATGAAGCGGTTCGTCGACGAAGGCCTCGTGTCTCTCGTCGGCGGGTGCTGCGGGACGACGCCCGCGCACGTGGCTGCGTTGGCGCAGCTCGTCCGCATGCGACGCCCTCCGTCGTCCGCGCAAAAGCCGCCGACGCGGCACATCTCCGGGATCGAGTACCTGTCGGTCAGCAACGACCCGCAGGAGCGGCCGATCCTCGTGGGCGAGCGCACGAACGTGATCGGATCGCGCAAGTTCAAGCGGCTCGTCGCCGAAGGACGATGGGAGGAGGGCGCCGAGGTCGGCCGCGCGCAGGTGAAGAACGGCGCGCAGGTCGTCGACGTGTGCCTCGCCGATCCAGACCGCGACGAGCGCGCCGATGCCACCGCGTTCCTGCCCCATCTCACGAAGAAGGTGCAGGCGCCGATCATGGTCGACAGCACGGACGCCGACGTGATCGAGCTCGCCCTCCAGCACTCGCAGGGCAAGGCGATCGTGAACTCGATCAACCTCGAGGATGGGGAGGAGCGCTTCGAACGCGTGGTGCCGCTCCTCAAGCGCTATGGCGCGGCGGTCGTTGTCGGTTGCATCGACGAGGACCCTCGACAGGGGATGGCGCTCACGAAGGAGCGGAAGCTCGCCGTGGCTGCCAGGAGCTTCCGGATCCTGACGGAGAAGCACGGCCTCGCCCCGGAGGACATCATCTTCGACCCGCTCGTCTTCCCGTGCGCGTCTGGCGACGCGCAGTACGTCGGAAGCGCGATCGAGACGATCGAAGGCGTCCGTTCGATCTCCGAGCGCTTCCCGCGCTGCGCGACGATCCTCGGCATCTCGAACGTGAGCTTCGGCCTCCCGCCGGCGGGCCGCGAGGTCCTCAACTCCGTCTTCCTCTACCACTGCGTTCAGGCGGGACTCACGTACGCGATCGTGAACACCGAGGCGCTGGAGCGCTACGCGAGCATCCCCGAGGCCGACCGGCGCGTGGCCGAGGACCTCCTCTGGGACAGGATCACGCCGCAGCAGTTCGCGGCCCATTTCGGGGGGCGCGCCAAGGACGCCAAGGGCGTGAAGGAGGCCAAGGGCGCCAAGCGTACGCTCGAGGAGCGCCTTGCAGCGTGCATCATCGAGGGCACCAAGGAAGGGCTCCTGGCCGACCTGGACCTCGCGCTTCGGGAGCGCCCCGCGCTCGAGATCATCAACGGCCCGCTCATGCGGGGCATGGACGAGGTCGGGCGGCTTTTCAACGCGAACGAGCTCATCGTCGCCGAAGTGCTGCAGAGCGCGGAGGCGATGAAGGCCGCGGTCGACCACCTGAAGCCGCACATGCCGATCGAAGGCAAGGGCGAGGGCCATGGCAAGGGCAAGGTCGTGCTCGCGACGGTGAAGGGCGATGTCCACGACATCGGGAAGAACCTCGTCGAGATCATCCTCTCGAACAACGGCTACGACGTCGTGAACCTAGGGATCAAGGTCGCGCCCGACGAGATCGTGCGCGCAGTGCGCGAGCACGACCCCAGCTTCATCGGTCTTTCCGGGCTTCTCGTGAAGAGCGCGCAGCAGATGGTCGCGACCGCGACCGACCTCCAGGCCGCGGGCATCTCTCTCCCGCTCCTCGTGGGCGGCGCGGCCCTCACGAAGCGATTCACCGCATCGAAGATCGCGCCCGCGTACGGCGCGCCCACGTTCTACGCCCGCGACGCCATGAGCGGGCTCGCGCTCGCGAACGCCTGGGTGGCCGATCCCGATGCCCTGGTCGAGCGCACCCGCGAGGACTACGCCGCGCTCGGCGATGCGCCCGCCGCCGCGCCCCAGCCGGCGGCGCATCTCCCCGTCCTGTGGACGCATGCGGTGCCCCGCGCGCCCGACTTCGAGCGCCACCTGCTGCGCGACGTGGACGTGCGCGCGCTCTGGCCGTACGTGAACCCGACGATGCTCTTCGGGAAGCACCTCGGCCTGCGCGGCGACGTGACGAAGCTCGTCGAGCAGGGCGACGCGCGCGCGGTGGAGCTCGTCGCGTTCGTTGACGAGCTCAAGAAGCAGGTCGCGCGCGAGAAGCTGCTGCAGGCGCACGCCGTGTGGCGCTGGTTCCCCGCCAACAGCGATCGTGAAGCGCTCCTCCTCTACGATCCGGACCATCAAGACCAGGTCATCGAGCGCTTCGAGTTCCCCCGACAGCGCGACACGCCGCGCCGCTGCATCTCCGACTGGGTGCTTCCGGTCGCGAGCGGCCGGAAGGACAGCGTCGCGCTCTTCATGGTGACGGCCGGGCCGGGAGTGCGCGCGGTCGCGACCGAATGGAAGGAGAAGGGCGAATACCTCCGAAGCCACGCGATCCAGGCGCTCGCCCTGGAGACGGCCGAAGGGTTCGCCGAGTACGTGCACAAGCGCATCCGCGACGCATGGGGGATCCCAGATGCGCCCGGCCTGTCGACGCGCGACCTCTTCCAGGCCAACTACCAGGGGCTGCGCGTCTCCTTCGGCTACCCGGCGTGCCCCGACCTCGCGGACCAGGCGAAGCTGTTCAAGCTCCTGCGGCCCGAGGAGATCGGCGTGCAGCTCACCGAAGGGTCGATGATGGATCCGGAGGCGAGTGTCAGCGCGCTCGTGTTCTCCCACCCGGAAGCGCGCTACTTCGATGCGCGCTGGGTCTAGTCGAGTCCGAACCGGTCGAGAACGGACGTCCACCGTTTGCAGCTCTCGAGGAACTCGCGCCCCCCGGGCGTGACGACGGGGGGCTTGTCGCGCGTGACGAGCCCCATCTGCGCCATGTCTTCGAGGTAGAGGACGAGGCGGTCGTAGGGGAGGTTCGCCTTCGCTGCGACGCTCGTGAGGCGCACGTCCTTGCGCTCCGCGGCCTCGAGGAGCGCCGTGAGCACGGCGGCCATGATGCGCCACCGATCACGTCGGCCCATTCGGCGCCTCCCTCGGGGGCAGGACGAACGCGAGGAGCATCAGGAAGATGCCCATGAATCGCCACGGATACACGAGTGGCGCGAGTCCGGGGTCGTCCGCGATGTCGATGATGAGCCACGAGTATTTGCTGACGGCGAAGGCGAGGAACGCGCCCGGCACAAGGAGCCGCTCCGTCGTGTAGGGTGGGCCGCCACGCCGGAGCGCGAGGTAGGCGCAGCCGGCCCACGCGATCGCCATGATGGAGTGCGCGACGACGAAGTCCATCTGGCGCGTCGGGAGCGTGAAGGCGGGGGGGACGACGAAGTAGAGGAGCGCATACAGGATCGTCATCGTGGCGAGGACGAAACCGATCGCCGTGCGCGGGTTCGCCTGACCCGTCGCGCGCGAGCTCCAGTACGCGGCGAGGATGGTGAGGACGCCGCCGGTCTGCCCCGCAAGGCGCAAGTGGTCCCAGAGGTCCGGCGCTTCCCCGATGTCGAAGGCGCTGGGCCCCACGACGATGAAGCTCGCGCCCACGAGGCCCATGCCGAGCGCGAAGAGCAGATGGAGGGCGCGGCGCGACCGGGTCCAGAGCCGCGCGAATCCGAGCGCGATGACGAGTGTCAAGGCGGCCGAGAGGAGGTCGAGGACCGTGAGGACGGTCGCGAGCGAGGCCACGCTCCCGCGCAGGGCCCGCGCGGCACTTCAGACTTGGCGTTTGATGCCGCCCTTGTCCGCAGGGTGACGGACAGGAAGACGATGACGCACGCCCGTTGAGCACAATGGTGGATATGAGACCGGACGTGCGGAAGTGATATGGCGATGGAGGGGCCCGCACGGGTCGGGCTTGGCTCCAGCCAAGAAGGGAGGTTTCCATCCATGACGTCCATGACCGCACGCGGCCGCGCTCTGAGCGCGACGCTTCTTCTCCTGCTTCCGACCACTCTCGCATTCCTGGGCACGGCGAGCGCGACCGACGCCGTCGCTTGCGGGACGAGCGCGGTCCCGACGGAGATCACCGCGGGCGTCCCGGTCCTCTCGACCGACCCCAGCACGGCGTCGACCGACGACTGCTACTTCAGGCTCGCCTTGACGGGCGACCCGACGCTGCTGAACCTGCGGGTGAACCTCAGCGGCCTCACGGAGGACCACAACGTCTTCGTGAAGTACGGCGTCGCTCCCGGCAGCACGGCTTCGCTCAACGACTGCTTCGGCACGAGCGCGGCCGCGGCCAACGAGCAGTGCACCGTGCAGTGGCCGCTCTCGAACGGGGACTACCTCATCCGCGTCATCCGCAACGGCACGGGCTCGGGCAGCTTCACCCTCACGGCGTTCCTCGACAGCGTCGTTTCCGGCTGCACCATCGCGGGCAACCCGGCGAATGGCATCACGACGCTCACGAACGCGACCGCCCGCTCCTTCACCCTCGACGGGGCGATCGACTCCAAGTGCGTCTTCCAGTACACGGCGAGCGGCAACATGAGCCTGGGCGACGTGCTCACGACGACGCTGGGCAGCGTCACGGACCCGACGATGTTCTTCTACGTGCGCGCCGGGTCGCTCCCCATCACCTCCCGCGCGAGCACCACCTCCGCGACGGATTGCGTCCCGACGAGCGGAGCGCGCACGTGCACCACGATGAACGTGGCCGGGCGCACGGTCTATGCCTTCGCGTACCGCTTCTCGGCCAACGCGACCGCCGCGAGCCTCTCGATCAGCGGCACGCAGAGCTCGAGCTGCCCCATCGGCCCCGGCATCAACACGCTCACCGAGGGGCAGAACGTGAGCTTCTCGCTCGGGACGGCGGCCGGCGCACGCTGCTATTTCCAGTTCGCGCCCAGCGGCACCAACAGCCTCGCGAACTTCACGTTCTCCCAGGTCTCGGGCGGCCTCGCCTCGCTCAATCCGTTCACCTACATCATCACGCAGAGCGGCAGCCTCCCGACGATCACGCCCAGCGCGACGAACGTCCACTGCTTCTTCAACCTCACCTACGGGAACACCTGCTCCGAGCGCGTGCAGGGCAACGGCGTCGTCTACGCCGCCGTGTGGCGCGCCGTCGGCAACACCGCAAGCACCTACACGATGAAGGCGTCCTCGGCGGAAGGCTGCTCGGCGGGCTCGGCGACGACGGAGCTCGCCGACGGATCGCCCGCGAGCGCGAGCCTCACGAACAACACGGACGCGGCGTGCTTCTACCACTTCGCCGTGGATCCGGCGAAGGAGCGCACGCGCGTCACGCTCTCGCCTAGCGCGGGAGCGTTCGATCTCTACATGACGAAGAACGCGAGCCGCCCGACGCGCAGCGTGTTCGACTGCCGTGCTCTCACGAGCGCGATCGGGGCGTCGACCGTATGCGACGCGAACAACACCGGGATCGCGGAGCTGAGCCTCATGACCCTGCGCCGCGACACGCTCTTCCCGCTCCCCTACTCGAACAAGGGACCCTTCACCATCACGGCGCAGTCGTTCGACACGTGCAGCCTAGGCGTCGGAGACAGCGTCCTTGGCGAAGCGACGCCGCTCACGGCCACGCTCACGAACGACAGCGAGGCGGTCTGCTTCTTCCGCTACACGCCGCTCCCCGGCCAGAGCACGGTCTCCCTCTCGGCGGATCCCGCCGCGAGCGGCGCCGACGTGGCCCTCTACGTGAAGGCGGGCGCGCGCCCCACGACGACGAGCTACGACTGCCTCGCCGACGGCGGCGCCGGCGGTGTCCTGGAGAGCTGCAAGCTCGCGGACGCCGGCCAGGACCTCTACGCGATGATCGTGCGCCGCAGCGGCTCGGGCTCCATGGCGGTGGCGGGCGTCAGCTACTCGAGCTGCTCGGACGGGACGGGCGTCATCGCGCTCGCGGACGGCGTCGCCCACGCGGCGAGCATCCGCGCGGACGCGCTCGAGTCCACGGGCTGCCAGTATTCCTTCGCGCCGACGGCCGGCGTCAGCCTCCAGCGCCTCTCGCTCACGGGCGGCGAGGGCGCGACGCTCTATCTCAAGAAGGACGCGATGCCGACCACGTCGAGCTACGACTGCGCGACGCCCGTTTCCGGCGGGAGCGCCTCGTGCGCCACGCAGTGGGAAGGCGCCAGCGCGATCTACGGCCTCGTGGCCGGCGGATCCGCCGCGTCCTACGACATCACGGCGGCCGGCGTCGAAGGGTGCGGCCTCGGGATGGGCGACTCGTCGCTCACCGACGGGATCGACCTCGCTGCGACGCTCACGGGCGACCGCGAGTCTGCGTGCTGGTTCCGCTTCATGCCGCCGCCCGCCGACCAGCAGACGACGCTCAAGATCACGGCCGCTCCGGCGACCGGTGACTTCGACCTCTACACGAAGATCGGCGCGCGCCCGACGTTCACCGACTACGACTGTCTCTCCGACGCGACCGGGCTCGCCGTCGCCGAAGGCTGCCAGATCCCCAACACGGGCGAGGAGCTCTTCGCGATGGTCCTGCGCAAGGACGGAGCGGGCGCCGTCGCCGTGAACGCGCACGCGTTCTCGCCGTGCAGCGTCGGCTCGTCCGTCGTGCCCATCGAGGCCGGCGTGCCCTTGGAAGCATCGCTGAGCGCGGACGAGGGAGGAGCATGCAGGTTCTCGTTCACCGTGCCCATCGAGCACGACGCGACGCTCGTGAGCCTCGTCCCCAACGCAGACGCGGACTTCGACCTCTACCTCGCGAAGGACACAGCCTCGTCCCCCACGACGTACGATTGCCGCTCGGACCTCGAAGGGCTCGGCGTCGCGGAGGAATGCGACCTCGGCCTTGGCTCGGGCACGTACAACGTGACGGTCACCCGCATCGCGGGCTCGGGCACGTTCACGCTGAACGCGCAGCCCAGCGACCAGTGCATCCACGGGCAGTCCGCGGTCGCGCTCGCGCCCGGCGTCTCGTACGAGGACGGCATGCTCGCCATCCAAGGCGCGCACTGCAATTACCTCTTCAGCGTCGGCACGGACCACGACACGGCGTCCGTGACGCTCGTGCCGAACGCGGGCGCGGCGTACGCCCTCTACGTGAAGAAGGACGGCACCGCTTCGGCCGAAAGCCACGACTGCGCGTCGGAGATCGCGGAGCCGGGCGCGGCCCAGGGCTGCCTCGACGCGCTGGGCCCTGGCGACTACAGTGTGGTCGCGTCGCGCATCAGCGGCGCCGGCCCGCTCTCCATCGTCGCGACGCCCATCGACAAGTGCGCGCACGGCATAGGCGCGATCACGCTCGTCGACGCGGTCGAGACGAGCGACAGCCTCCTGGACACGCCTGGCGCGCTCTGCATGTACACCTTCACGGTGGGAAGCGACCACGACGTCGCCTCCGTCGTCCTCGCCTCCGGCGCCAGCGGCGACAACGACCTCTACGTGAAGAAGGGCGGCCCCGCGACGCCGTCGAGCTTCGACTGCATGTCGGACCTGGACGGCGCGGGCGTCGTCGACGCGTGCATGGCGTCCATGGGCGCCGGCTCGTACAACGTGACCGTCGTGCGCGCGAGCGGCGGCGGCGCGTTCAGCCTCACGGCGAGCGCGATCGACCGATGCGTGCACGGCAGCGGAGCGCTCGGGCTGGGCGACGGCGTCCCCGCGAGCGACGCGTTCCTCGACTTCAGCGGCGGCCAGTGCGTCTACACCTTCGACGTGCCGTCGAGCCACGACGCGGCGTCGCTCGCGCTCGACGTGCCGGCAGGCGCGAACTACGACCTCTACGTGCGCAAGCTCGGCCTCGCCTCTCCCAGCGCCTTCGACTGCAGGTCGACGGGCGCGGTCGGCGTGGACGAGACCTGCGACCTCGCCTTCGACGCGGGCCGCTACAACGTGACCGTCACCCGCGTGAGCGGCGGCGGCGCGTTCAGCGTCACGGCCCGCTCGGCCGACTCGTGCAGCCACGGCCCGGCGCCGCTTGCGCTTGCCGAGAACGCCAGCGTGACCGACGCGATCACGAGCGCGATCGGAGGCAAGTGCACGTACTCGTTCGTGCAGAACAGCCTCTCCGACGTCATCCAGACGAACGTGACGCCCAGCGCCACGAGCGCGTTCGAGGTGTACGCACGCATCGACGCGCTCCCGACCACGACGACGAAGACCTGCTCGTCGATCCCCCTCGCGAACGCGAGCGGGCTTGGCAAGGGCGTGGGTTGCGCGATGACGCTGCCCGACGCGCGCTCGATGTCGTACATGATGGTGCGCCCCAGCGCGAATCGCACGGGCAACTACACGATCGTCGCGAACAGCACGTCGACGTGCGCGCTGGGCGCCGGCCTCCACCCGATGGCCGACGGCAACGCGACGCCCGCGGCGTTCCGCGCCGTGGCGGGCGCGAAGTGCTACTTCAGCCTCGCGCCAAAGCCCGCGGCCGACTTCGTGCAGTTCGACCTGCGCGCCGCGGCGGGCGGTCCGAGCACGATCACGGCCGCGACGATGTACGCGAAGCGCGGCGCGGTCGGCAACACGACCGCCTACGACTGCAAGGGCACGGCGTCGTTCATCAACTACCCGTCGCTGGGCCTCGTGATCGACACGCCCGCGCAGTGCTCGGCGCTCCTCAACGACAGCACTCCGTGGTACGTGCTCCTGAGCGCGAGCACCACGGGCGTGAGCGTCAACTGGACCGGCCAGTCGATGATCATCCCGACGCTCGACAACCGCAACCTCACGCAGGGACACGTCGACGCGGCGGGCACGCAGTACTGGAAGGTCGTCCTGCCGGAGACGGCGACGAACCTCCGACTCCAGACGGTCGCGACGGACCCGGTGGGCACGCTCTGCCAGCTTGGCGCCACGAGCGGCTCGCCGCAGGGCGGCGACGTCGCGCTCGCGTGCGCGCTGCTGCCGCTCCCGGCGCTCGTCGGGTGCGCGGTCATCGCCTCGCAGGGGCTCCCCGCGACCTGCGGCGACCTCGACCGGACGTTCGTGTCGCGCTGCACCGGAACGGGAGCGCTCGACGCGCCCACCTGCCAGAACCTGTTCGACACGGTGCTCGCAGCGGTCGCGCCGCTCTGCGCCATCCTCGCGGAGAACGGCGTGGACCTGCTCTGCAACGTGCTCGACCTCACGTACACGAGCGCGTGCACGTTCCTGAACTCGCTCTCGCCGCCTCGGCGTTGCGCGCCCTCGGCGCTCGACACGGTCGCCGTGAAGCCGCAGGAGCTCGACCTGTACGTGCGCTACGCGGCGGGCCTTCCGAACGCGACGGTGAACGACTGCGCGTCCAAGAACACGGGACCGATCGAGTCATGCTCGTTCGGCGAGCCGTGGACGACGCAGCAGGGCGCGGTGAACTCGACGCGCTCGCAGGGGAACGGCAACCTGACGCAGGCGATCCGGATCCTCAACGAGAACCGCACCGCGCTCGGGCTGGACCTCCTCGTGGCCGAGCTGCAAGCGCTCTTGGGCGAGAACGACCCGCACCAGACGCTGCCGGCGACGCCCGGCCCGCAGGTGCCCCTCACGCCCGGCACGGCGAAGCCGTTCCCCGGAACAGGGCGGTACTTCATCGCGGTGAAGGGCCCGTCGAGCGCGCTCCTCTCGCAGGGCGGCGATTACCGCATCGTCGCCCTCTGGGACGAACCGGTCGCGTGACGGCGCGTACCGAAATGCCGAAACGTGCCCCCATTCGCCGCTGTGGGCTAGGCGCGTCCAACAACCCTTGAAGTACCCGGAGCAGAGGGAGCCGCGTGACCGCTCGCGCGCTCCTTCTGCTCCGCCTGCTCCTCATGGCGGCGCTCTTCCCCGCCCTCGCGGGCTGCGCGGCGCCGCAGAGCGGCGGCGAGGCGCTCCAGCGCGGGGACCTCGCGCACGGGGACGCGAGCGCGCCCGTCGAGGTCGCGTGGGCGACGCTCGATCAGGCGATCGTCCGCCCTGGGATGATCGTGCGCACCGAGGCGCGCGACTGCCTCGCGAACTATCTCTTCGTGCGCCCCGACAACGGCGCCGTCTTCCTGGGCACGACGGCGTACTGCGTGCGCGACATGCCCATCGGGAGCGCCGCGCTCGCCGGCAGCGACACCGACATCGCCATCCTCGTCTACAGCTCCATGCAGACGATGGCCGACCTCGGCGAGAGCGACACGGACGCGCTCGAATACAACGACCTCGCCCTCTTCCATCTCGATTCGTCCACCGTGCGCAAGGCGAACCCCACGCTGCCCCTCGTGGGCGGCCCGCGCGCCGTCGCGGACGGCAGCGCCCCCGCGCTCGGGAGCCGCGTGCGCGCCTTCTCCCCCGCGCAGACCGTGCCGGGCGCGCCCGAGTGGCGCGACGGCGTCGTGGCCGGACGCGGGGGCGACTGGGCGCTCATGACCTACCAGGCGCCGCCGACCGCGCCGGGCGCCATGGGAGGCGCGGCGATCGACGGCGCCGGCGACGCGCTGGGCGTCGTCGTGACATTGGGCGTGAAGCCCAACCCCGGCGCGAACGCCGTCGCGCGCCTCGACACGATGCTCTCCTACGCGCGCGAGCAGGGCGGGATGCCGATCGTGCTCGCCACGCCGCCATAAGGTGGCGTCGCAGCCTTCATACACGAGCGCGCGGTAGCGCGCCCCGTGAAGCGCGATCTGATGGACATCCTGTGCTGCCCGGTGCACAAATCGGACCTCACGCTCACCGTCCAGCAGGAGAACGAGGTCGAGATCATGGAAGGCGACCTCTACTGCGCGGAATGCAAGTTCCACTACCCGATCGAGGGCGGCATCCCCAACCTCCTTCCGCCCGATATGCACGAAAAGCGCGCGCGCGCCTAAGTTCAACGACCGGACCGCAACCAAGGACGCGCCCGCGCTCGTTGCGGACGCATGCGCGTCCTCGTCCCCGCCCTTCTCCTCCTCACGGCCGGCTGCCTCACCAGCATCACGCCTTCCCCGGAGGGCGCCGCGTCCGCGTCCGCGCGTACGATCCCGTGGGAGCTCAACGAATGCCGTTACCTCGTGGGGTGGTCGGAGGCCGACCCCGCGATCATCCAGCGCCACCTGCCCGAAGGGTTCGTCGTGCAGGCTGGGGCGCCGCTGGGCCTTCCGGTCCCCGCCGGCCCGGCCGCGCGCTCGATCATCGGGACCGAGGCGTTCGACTGCGCATCCGGCTCGGGCCTCAACGGCACCGTCGCGCCGATGCTCTACGGAAGCATCTGGATCCCCGTGACGCCGCCCGAGGCGCTCGCCGTCGACGGGATCTCCGAGGTCTACTACAAGATCCACGTGCTCGTGCCCGACGCCGCGCGGCGCGAAGCGATGCTGGCGCAGGGGCTCCTCGTCGGCGACGGCGCGATCGAGTGGAGCGCGCCCACCGCGCCCACCGGATCGGCCGCGAGCACGACGATCGACGGCGCGGGCGCGTTCCGCCTCGACATGGCGCCGGTGCAGAGCCGCGCGCCAGGCGAGACGAGCGAGTTCATGGAGATCACGCCCTCGGGCGAGGATGGCGCCGGCGGGTACGCGATCTGGCGCGCGAACTACTCGTGGGACAGCGACACGATCACGCAAGGGCGCGGCACGGTCGACTGGCCGGCGGACCACTGGGTGACCGAGGCGATCGGCAACGCCCGCGCGCCAGCGTCCTTCCACGCGGGCGTCTGGTCGTTCGCAGGCACGCTGACGCTGCCCTCGCGATGAGGTCGCGCGCGAGCTTGATGCATCAGGAGCCGCAAGCTCCCAGCGCGTGCGACCGGACGTCGGCAGCTGGAGCTCATGGGACATCGCGCTCCAGCGCGGCGACACCGCGGAGGACACGCTCGCCTTCCTCGAAGACGAGGAGCTGATCGACCTCTTGGCGACGGGCGTGCCCAGCGCGCGCGCCTACGAGCTTCGGCTCGTCGCCACGGAGCTCACGAACCGCCTCGTGCGCTTCCGACGGCTCGTGGAGGACGCAGGCGAGGAGGCGCGCGAAGGGCTCCACGAAGCGCGCCGCGCCGCCGGCCGCGCGGAGGCCGACACGGCGGAAAGCGCGAACGGCATCCAGGAGCACATGGAGCTGCGCCAGGACCGCGTGGCGGACGAGCCCGCCTCGGCGCACCGGGCGCAGTCGGCGGCGCGCGAGACGCGCGAAGCGGTCGACGAGCTGCGCCACGCCGAGGTCACGCTGTCCACGGCGCGCGAGGAGATCGGGCGCCGCGCGCGGCGACCATAGCCCGCGACGCTCACCCCTCGAAGAGCGCGCGCATCACGTTCGCCTCGGCGCGCGCCAGGCGCTCCGTGAGCGACGGCCGGGCCACCTTGAGCTTGCGCGCGAGCGTCTCCTGGTCCACGCGGCGCGGGCGCGCATACCACCCCGCGCGCCAGGCGGCCTCCAGGGTCGCGCGCTGCTTCGCCGTGAGCGTCGCGAGCGGCGAGCGTGCAGCGCCGATGCGCTCGCGCACGGCATGCACCGTGACGCGGTTCTTCTTCGCGAGCACCTTCACGGCCCGGTCGACCTGCTTGCGCTCGAGCGCAAAGACGCGGTACGTCTCCGTCCCGTCGCGGATGTGCACGGGCGGCAGGAACACGAGGCCCGCGGCGATGAGCGCGCCGGAGACCTCGGCCTCGGTGTCCACCGTCTCCAGGATCCACGCGCCGGGCGCGCGCCGCAGCACCTCGGCGCGCAGGATGTTGGGATGCTCGCGAAGCTCGCCCACCGCGCGCGGGAGCGCCTCGTCCGCGCCGGAGATCTCCCAGAGGCCGACGCTCCCTTCCTTCGTCTGATGGCCTGAGAGCACCGTGATCGCCACACCAAGGCGGCGGGTGAGATCGCTCGTGTAGCAGCCCGCGTGCTCGACCTCGATGATCGCCTCCATGCTATTCCTTCCGGGGCACGAGCACTTCGAGGCCGGGCACGCGGCGGTATTCTTTCGCGTTCCTGGTCACAAGGCGCGCCCCCGATTCCAGCGCGCAGGCCGCGATGAGGCCATCCGTGTTCCCGATGGGCGAGTCCGCGCGGTCGAGCGCATGCATGAGCTCGCCGAAGCGGCGCGCCATGCGCGGGCCGAAGGGCACCTCGTGGAGCGCGGTCAGGAGCCGCATGACGGCGTCCCGGGCAGCGGGCGTCGAAGCGCCGCGCCAGAGCTCCGCGGCGTTCACGCTGCTCGTCGCGAGCGTCTCGCCGCGATCGCGCAGCTCGCGCAAGTACTGCGTCGTGGGCTCGCGCTTGTGGAGCAGGTCGATGAGGACATCCGTATCGAGGAGCGCGGTCATCCGAGGTCCGCCGGGCGCCGCGCGTCGGCGTCGCGCGCGTCCCGGACGCGCTTCTTCCAGTCCGCCCCGTCGCCTGGCAATCGGAGATCGGGCGCGAACACGTCGTCGAGCGCCGCGAGCCTCGCGAGGCGTCGTGCCACCTCGCTGAAGCTCTCCCCGGGCCGCTTCGCGCCCGCCAGGGCGTCGTAGGCTTCGTCGGACAGGGAGATCGTCTTGGTCACGCATCTGTGTATGCGTACACAGTCGATGAACCTTGCCCCATCCCCTGCTGGGGTCATCTATATGCCGCTGCGCCCGCCATCGCGCCCCGATGACCGTCCCCCCGTACATGATCAAGGACCCGCAGCAGGCGCAGCAGGGCCGCCAGCGCATCGACTGGGCCGCCGCGCACATGCCGGTGCTCGCGCTCATCCGCAAGGAGTTCGAGGCGACGAAGCCCCTGAAGGGGATCACGATCGGCGCGTGCCTGCACGTCACGAAGGAGACGGCGGTCCTCATGGAGACGCTGAAGGCCGGCGGCGCGAAGGTCGCCGTCTGCGGCTCGAACCCGCTCTCGACGCAGGACGACGTCGCCGCCGCGCTCGCCGCGAGCGGCATCCATGTCTACGCCTGGCGCGGGGTCAACAACAAGGAATACTACGAGCACGTCGACGCCGTGCTGCACAACAAGCCGACCATCACGATGGACGACGGCGGCGACCTTGTCACGCGCCTCGTCACCGTGCACAAGGACCTCATCCCGCACGTGCTCGCCGGCACCGAGGAGACGACGACCGGCGTCCATCGCTTCCGCGCGATGGCTGCCGAGGGCGTCCTGCCCTACCCGCTCGTCGCCGTGAACGACGCGATGACGAAGCACTTCTTCGACAACCGCTACGGCACCGGCCAGAGCACGCTCGACGGCATCCTCCGCGCCACGAGCTCGCTCATCGCCGGCAGCGTCTTCGTCGTCGCGGGCTACGGCTGGGTCGGCAAGGGCCTCTCGATGCGTGCCCGCGGCATGGGCGCGCGCGTCATCGTGACCGAGGTCGACGCGGTGCGCGCGCTCGAGGCCGTGATGGACGGCTTCGAGGTCGCGCCGATGACGGAGGCCGTGAAGCGCGCGGACTTCGTCGTGACCGTGACCGGCGGCAAGTGGGTCCTCGACGGCGCGGCGCTCGCGAACGTGAAGGACGGCTGCGTGCTCGCGAACTCGGGGCACTTCGACAACGAGATCAACCTCGGCCACCTGAAGTCGCTCGCGAAGAGCGTCGAGGAGATCCGACCGAACGTCGAGCAGTACACGCTCAAGGACGGCCGCAAGGTCTACGTCCTGGGCCAGGGCCGCCTCGTGAACCTCGCCGCCGCCGAAGGCCATCCCCCGCAGGTCATGGACATGAGCTTCGCCAACCAGGCGCTCTCCAGCGTCTGGCTCCTCCAGCACGCGAAGGGCCTCGAGAAGAAGGTCTACGAGCCCACGATCGAGCAGGACCAGCGCGTCGCGTCGCTGAAGCTCACCGCGATGGGCATCAAGATGGACACGCTCTCCGACGAGCAGAAGAAGTACCTCGCGGGCTGGCAGGAAGGGACGTAACATCCTCGTTGGGGCTCGGGCGCGGACGAGGGCCCGGGGCGGGCGCGCGCCGGGTCGAGGGCGCTCCCCGCGGCCGCCTCCCCGCCCGCCCGCGCACTCGAGCGCGCGCTCCCCCGGCCCTCGTCCCTGTCCGCGCCCACCGGAGCTATCAAAGGGCCTGCACACACTCGGCTGCAGGATCGTGATCACCTGCATCCGTCCGCTTGCAGCCGCTCGCTGTTCCAGCATCCGTTCGAGAAATGGTTTCAAGCGCGCCTTCTACCACGGGCCAAGGTGCGCGGAATGAAGGACACCTCCACGTCGGAGAAGGATGGCGCGTTCGTCGAGGCAGGTCGCCGCGGCGGTGAGACGGTCAAGGAACGCTACGGTACGCCCTTCTTCCAGACCATCGGGAAGCTCGGAGCGGAGCGCGGCGCGGAGAAGGGTGGCGAAGCCCGCAAGAAGGAGCTGGGCTCCGACGGCTACGCGAACCTGGGTCGCATGGGCGGCAAGGCCGTGTTCAACAAGCTCGGCCGCGAGCACATGCGCGAGATCGGCCGGAAGGGTGGCAAGGCGCGCGTCGCGCAGAGCAGGGCGGTCGAAGGCACAGAGACCGCCGAGGTCGAGCGGGCTTGAGGCCTGACGACGTCGACGCTCCCCCCTCCCCTCCCGTGAAGCGCCCCATGACGCTCAGCGAAGCGGGTCGCCGTGGCGGCGAAAAGGTGAAGCGCGAGCGGGGCACGGATTTCTACGCCGAGATCGGCCGCAAGGGCGGCCGCCGCGTCGCCCAGAGCCACGGCAGCTCCTTCTACAGCGAGATCGGACGCAAGGGCGGAGAGGCCCGCCGCCCCGGCGCCCCCGAGGAAGAGGACATCTGAGCCCTCTTTCGAAGTCTTCTTGACGCGGGTCGCGCGCCGGTACAAATACGTCGGCGCAACCTTCATATAGGCGACCTTGTCTAGGTCCCACCAACCCCGGGGGCTCCCCGGGAGGAAGACCCGACGATGGCTCGCGCGCTGGCTGGACATGTCATTGACATCACCCCGAAAGGGGTCCTGGTCAAGGCTCCCCGCCTCGTGCCGATCGGCACGCACCTCGTGGACGTCAGGAATCAACCTGCCGGCCGCGTCGTCGATGTGCTGGGCCCCGTCTCGGCCCCCTACCTCCTCGTGAACCCCGGAAAGGGCGGAAAGCCCCAACGCCTGCTCAAGCAGGACGTCTATACGCCCTAAGGAGCGACAGTCCATGCCGCCGACAGACAAGAAGAACCCGGACGAACAGGTCGAGGAGATCACCCAGTGCCCGGAGTGCGGGTCGAAGCAGATCGCCCGTGACTACGAGCGCGGAGAGCTCGTCTGCCAGTCGTGCGGCCTTGTCCTCGACGAGCACTTCATCGACCAGGGCCCCGAGTGGCGCGCCTTCGACCACGAGCAGCGCGAGAAGCGCGCGCGTGTCGGTGCGCCCATGACCTACACCATCCACGACAAGGGTCTCTCCACGGAGATCGGCTGGCGCAACAAGGACTCGTACGGCAAGAACATCCCGACGAAGTCCCGCGCGCAGCTCTACCGTCTCCGCAAGTGGCAGCGCCGCATCCGCGTCTCGAACGCGACCGAGCGCAACCTCGCCTTCGCCCTCTCCGAGCTGGACCGCATGGCCAGCCGCATGGGTCTCCCGAGGAACGTGCGTGAGACGGCCGCGATGGTCTACCGCCGCGCGGTGCAGAAGAACCTCATCCGCGGCCGCAGCATCGAAGGCGTCGCCGCGGCCTCGCTCTACGCGGCGTGCCGTCAGTGCAACGTGCCCCGCACGCTCGACGAGATCGCGGACGCGAGCCGCGTCAGCCGCAAGGAGATCGGACGCACGTACCGCTTCATCGCGCGTGAGCTCAAGCTGAAGCTCATGCCCACGAGCCCGATCGACTACATCCCGCGCTTCTGCTCCGAGCTGAAGCTGAGCGGCGAGATCCAGGCCAAGGCCGTGGAGATCCTCAAGCAGGCCGCGGACAAGGAGCTCACCTCCGGCCGCGGGCCGACCGGTGTGGCGGCGGCTGCGCTCTACATCAGCAGCATCCTTTGCGGCGAGCGCCGCACGCAGCGCGAGGTCGCCGACGTGGCGGGCGTGACGGAAGTCACGATCCGCAACCGGTACAAGGAGCTCGCGGAGAAGCTCGACATCGACATCATCCTCTAAGTTCGGCAGGATCTGGAGAATGCGGCTCGTCCGAAGACGCGACGCAGATCTTGTGAGCCCGCAGGGCGAACGAGCGATGTCGATGAGAGTTTCCGCGCCAGTTCCGTAGGATCTGTTCCTGAGGACGACGCGAGGGCGCTTCAGCACCCGGTCGCCCGCAGGCGACGCGTCGGAGTCCGCAACCGGTACAAGGAGCTCGCGGAGGAGCTGGACATCGATATCATCCTTCGAGCGCGCTCGAAGAGTGAGACGCCTCGCCACTTTTCTCATTCTTCTTCGTTCGACTTCGCGGGTTGGCCTCCTGTCCTTGCCCCACCATTTCTTCCGCTTTCGGCGCGCTCAAGCCGACGTGGGCGACTACCTCGAACTCGTGCTGGGCGTGCACCTGCGCCTCGACGAGCGCGCGCTACGAAACCTCCGCTGGCTCCTGCTCGACGAGAGCGAACCGGGCGACGTCGCCCCCTTTCCTGACGAGCATCCGCTCTGGCGCCAGGAGCACGCGCGCGGCGGCCTCTCGGGGGGCGGGCTCGCGACGCGCGGCCGCGCCCCCAGGCTCACCGAGCTCGCGGACTATTACAACGAGGACCTTCCGCCCGGCCCGCCCGAGGGCGAGATGCACGAGCTCTTCGTGTGGACGTCGATCAAACGCTTCGTCTGGACGGTCCAGCTCCTCGATTGGCTCGGCGAGCACATCGTCGAGCCCCGGGAGCGCGTCATCGGCTGGAGCGTGTGGGAGGGAAGCGATCCGATCTCTCCCGTCGTCTTGATGTGGGACCCGGAAGCGCGCGCGATCCGGGAGCGCCCGATCCAGCCGTAGCGCCGGGACAGGCCTTTCCGAGCGCGCCACGATGGGGGGTCGCTCTCCGCAGCATCGGGCTTGGCGGGTCGCGCGTGTCCCGCGCTCACGAGCTTGCGGGCGAGGACGCGACAAGCTGAAGCTCCTTCGCCCGGTCCATGACGCATGTCTTCACGCGTCCTTGTCATGCCGCCCCACGCGCTGCGCCCCGCCCCCATGCCGACGCCCGGCATCGTGCGCGAGGTCGCGTTCGACCTCGAGCGCGCGATGATGGTGCGCGCGCGGGTGGCGCCCCGCGTCGTGTCCGGCTGGCACCACCACGGCGACCGCGACGTCTTCGGGTTCCTGGTGAAGGGGCGCGCACGCTTCGAATTCGGTCCTGGCGGCAAGGATACCGCCGAGGTCGAGGAAGGCGGGTTCTTCCACGTGCCGCGCGGGCTCGTCCACCGCGACGTGAACGCGACCGACGAGCCGCAGGAGTTCGCGCTCTGCTTCGCCGGGACGGGGCCCCTCGTCGTCAACGTCGATGGGCCGAGCTGAAGGACGCGCTCCTTCTTTGCATCCATCCAGCCGTAGAGGTGGTCTATGGACGTCGTGCTCCGTCCCGTCATGCCGACCGACGTGGTCGCGTTCTTCCCCCACTGGATCGACCCCCGCTCGCGCCATCAGGCCGCCTTCGTCGACGCGACGCCGCCGGACCGGGCAGCCTTCGACGCGCGGTGGGCCCGGATCCTCGCGGACCCCGCCAACGTGAACCGGACCATCCTCGTCGATGGCACGATCGCCGGCCACGTCGCGGGCTTCCCGCTCCACGGCAGACCCAACGTGACGTACTGGCTCGGCCGGGAATGGTGGGGCCGCGGGGTCGCGACGCGCGCGCTCCGGCTCTTCCTCGCGGAGCATCGCGAGCGGCCCCTCTTCGCGAGCGCCGCGGCGGACAACGCGGGCTCGATCCGCGTCCTCGAGAAGTGCGGCTTCCGCCGCGTCGGCACAACTCGCGGGGAAGCGGGCGCTCGCGGCGGCGTCATCGACGAGGCGCTCTTCGAGCTCCGAAGCTGACGGGGCGCGCATCGCTTCGAGGCCTTCCCGAACACATCTGGACGGAGAACTTCATACCCCTCCTCGCGGTCGCGTCGCCCATGCTCGCGCGCCTGCTGGTGCCTCTCCTCGTCCTCGGGTCGATCGCCCCCCTGGCGGGCGCGGCGGTCCCTTCCGCCGACGCCGCGGCCGAGGTCGTCGGGTCGCACCAGGCGTACGATCCCTCGACGCAGTCCTTCTGCACGAGCAGCGACCAGTTCACGGCCATCGTCAGCACGGACCTCACGTCCCGCATGAGCGCCCTCTCGGACGGCGCGGTCACGATCTTCACTCTCCACCTCGACGCGACACAAGCGGATCCCGTGAACGGCGGCCGCGCTTGCGACGCGATCGACCTCACGTTCACGAGCGACATCGCGTGGCCGCTGCAGCCCGGCTGGAACGGAGGCAGCTTCAGCGCGGGCTGCGGCCTGAGCGGGTCCATCCAGGCCTACGCATCGAGCCTGTCGCGCTCGTTCCAGATCTACTTCGGCGCCGCGCCTGCCGCGTGCGGGCTCCCGGTCTCTCAGGGGGTCGTCGCCTGGTCCATGACGCCGCTCCACCCCTCCACCGCGGCGGTCTGCTCGCCCCTCGTGGTGACCGCGTGCGCCGGCGTCTACACCGAGACGTTCCAAGGGTTCGGGTGCGGCGGCAGCGAGGCCAGTCGGCTCGTCGTCTCCGCGGGCATCGACCTCGTGTCCGTGCAGCGAGCCTGCCACTACTGGAGCGACGGCCGCGAGCACGTCGTCGTCTCGGACGGCTTCGGCGCCGCGCAGGTCGACACGACGAGCGACTCGTGCGACGTCATCGTCGCCGACCCGTTCCTCGGGCTCGTGAGCGAGTCCACCGCGTGCCCCGCCGAGGTCGGCGACCTGATCTACGGCACGGATTGGGCGCACGTGCTGCCGTAGTCGGGCGGGAGCTTCCATGCGCGCGCTGCCGTTCCTTCCCCTCGTCGTCCTCCTCGTCGCCTCTTCTGCTGGGCACGTCTTCGCGCCCGCGTCGGCGGCCACGGTCCATCGCGCGTCCTACGATCTCGAGGTGGAGCCGGGCGTCACGCTGCGCGTCGTCGAGGCGTGGACGGACGCGTCCCTCGCCCGCGACGAGCCGCTCGCCGCCCTCTTCGTCGCGCCGACGCTCGTGACGCACGCCGTCTGGGATGCGGGCATCCCGGACGATCCGACGTACAGCGGGCTCTACCAGGCCGCGCAGCGCGGCTATTTCGCCTTCGCGTTCGACCACTGGGGGTACGGCGCCTCGTCTCGCCCGGCCAATGGCATGGACGTCACGTTCGAGCGCATGCTGCCGCAGACGGCCGCCGTCCTGGAGTTTGCGCGGGCGACCTCCGGCGCCCATCGCGTCGACCTGGTCTCGGGAAGCCTCGGCAACAGCCTCGCCTTCGCGCTTGGCGGCGACGAGAGCCCGGTGTCCGATCACGTGGGCGCGATCGTGATGACGTCGAACGTCTATGCGAACGCGTCGCTCGTCCTCGGCCTCACCGTGTTGGGCCCCGCCGCCTGCGACATCCAGCCGCCCCCTCCCGACGGCTACACCCAGACCCCGCCTCCGCTCTACGCGATCATCCTCTGGAACGCCGAGCCCGAGGCTCAGCTCTGGGCCTACCAGACGTTCCCCGGCAGCTACGCCCAGGGGCCCACTCAGGAGGGATGCCACCTGCCGGTGTACCAGGCCTCGCACGGTCGGGCGCCCGCGCTCGTCGTGTACGGCGACCACGATCTGCTCACCGACCCGAGCGACGTCGCGCAGTTCGTCGCGGAATATGGCGGGGACGCGCAGCCTCTCTTCCTGCCAGGCGGCGGGCATGCGCCCTACTTCGAATCCGTGCGCGCGTCCTTCTGGGACAACGCCTTCGCGTGGTTCGACGAGCACCGCCTGCCGTAGAGCGCCCCAATGCCTATCGGGTCATGGGAGCTTCCGGCCACGTGGCCGCGCGGAAGCCCTCCGGCCCGTGGGCGATCGCGCCAGACGAGGTCGCCGTCGAGCGCTACCTCGCGAAGATGCCGCTCCCCACGCGCGTGGTCGCGATCGAGCTCGACGCGCTCGCGCGCGCGGCGATCCCGCGCATGACGATCGGCATCAAATGGAGCGTCCCCTTCTACGCCAAGAAGGGGCCGATCTGCTACCTCTCCGCCGCGAAGGAGCACGTGACGTTCGGCCTCGTGCAGGGAGCGGGGATCCCGGACGCGTCCGGCCTCCTGGTCGGCACGGGAAAAAGCCCCATCCGGAAGGCCATCTTCCCGGCAGGCGAGCCCGTGCCGCGAGCGATCGTGCGCGCCTGGCTCCGGCACGCCGCGAAGCTCGACAAGACATGGGGCGCGTCCTGACGCGAGGCCTTTTTGCGCGCGCCTGCGTCTTGCGCCCTGCATGGACGAGAAGGGAACGCAAGCGCGCGTCAAGGGCTGGCTCGACGACGTCGGCGTCTCCTATGGCGACGGTGGCGTCACGGGGCCCGCGCTCGCGTGGTCGCTGAGCATCGCGTTCGGTGGCGCCACGCACGTCTCCGTCGCGCACGACACGCGCTACCCGCGCCGCCTCGAGGTCATGAGCGACCTCGCCATCGCGGAGGATCACCAGCGCGCGTACGCCCGCCTCGCGAACGTCGAGCGCGAGACGCTCGACCGGCGCCTCGTCCAAGTCCTCCTGCGCCGATCGGGCGTGAACTTCCAGATGGTGCGCGATGCGATGGGCGCGCTGGAGAAGGTCGCGATGCGCGCGTATCTGCCGGTCGAGCACCTGACGCCCGCGGCGCTCACCTCCGCGATCTACGACGTGCGCAACACGACGATGGACCTCTGCGTCGCCTTCCAGGACACGCTGGGCGCCGGCGGCGTGCCGCTGGACCGCGCCCTCACCGAAGAGGGGTACACGAACGTCATCCTCCAGATGGGCACGCTGGAGACGCTGGGTGCCTTCCAGATCCCTGGGGAGACGCTCGACGAGACGATCCTGCGCGCCGTCAGGGAGTGAGCCCATGGTGAACGCGCGGTCCGATCCGTCCACGATCCTCGGCACGATCGGTGACACACCCCTCCTCGAGCTCACCGCGCTGCGCCCCCCAGGCGGCGCCCGCGTCGTCGTGAAGATCGAGGGCGCGAACCCCACGGGCTCGATGAAGGACCGCATGGCGCTCGCGATGATCGAAGGCGCGCGCCGCGAAGGTCGCCTCGCCCCCGGGCACCCGGTCGTCGAGCTCACCGGCGGCAGCACCGGCACGTCGCTCGCGCTCGTGTGCCGCGCGCTGGGCCACCCGCTCTCCATCGTGACGAACGATGCCGTGGCGCGCGAGAAGATCGACATGACGCGCGCGCTTGGCGCACGCGTCGAGGTGATCCGCACGCCCGAGGGCAAGGTGCATCCGGGTCTCGTGCCCGAGATGCGCGCGCGCGTCGAGGCCATCGTGAAGGAGACGGGCGCGTTCTGGACCGACCAGTTCAACAACGCCCACCAGGTCGAAGGCTATGCGACGCTCGCCGCCGAGGTGCTCCGCGCGGAGCCCGACGTCACGCACTTCGTGCACATCGTCGGCACCGCGGGCTCCTCGATGGGCGTCTCGAAGGCGCTCCGCGCGGCTCGTCCCGGCGTAGGCGTGCGCCTCGTCGAGCCGGCCTCGTCGCCCTGGCTGACCGCCGGCCGAGGCGGCTCGCACGGCGTCGAGGGTACGGCGGGCGTCCCGAAGCCACCGCTCCTCCAGCGCGCGCTCTACGACGACGTCGTCGCGATCGACGAGCAGGAAGGCCGCGCGATGGCGCGCCAGCTCGCGCGCGAGGAGGGGGTCTTCGCCGGCACGAGCACCGGCCTGAACGTCGTCGCGGCGCTCCAGCTCGCGGCCACGTTGCCGGCGAGCGCGACCGTGCTCACGATCGCGGTCGATACGGGCCTCAAGTATCTCGCGGGCGACCTCTATCGCTTCGGCTGAGACGGCTGCATCCGGACGACGACGGGCGACCCGAGGAACGCGCCATACCGATCCCCGGCCTGCTCGACGGCGCGCGTCTCCTCGCGCGAGAGTCGGACGGCGCGCGTTACGTGGACCGTGACGCCGCGCGCGCTGACGCGACGCGTCCAGGTGCCGACGACCTGCCCGTCGAGGACGACGGTCGGGCTCAGGAGCTGCGCCGGCCCGAAGCCGCGGCCGCGCGGGAGGCGCTGCGTGAACGCCGCGCGATCCTTGTAGGAGACGAGGAGCTCGTCGAACGGTGGCAGCAGGTGCGCCGTGATCTCAGGCTCGATGGCGCGGCGCGGCCGCGAGGCACACCAGTGCGCGCGCCCGTCGATCGCCTCCTCGCGCAGCGCGCGCCCCGCCTGCGCGACCGCCGCGCGCGCGTCCGCCTGCGTGAGGCCGGTCCACCAGGCGAGATCGGCGAGCGTCGCCGGACCGTGGCTCGTGAAGTAGCGGCGCGCGAGCTCCCCCAGCGCCTTCGCGCGCGGCGGCTCCCGCGAGCGGGCGATCCACTCGTCGAAGAGGACGAACGTCGGCTGCTTGCCGTCGCGCGCGCCCAGCACGATCGTCCCTTCGTGGGCATGATGCCCGAGGATGTGGATGCCGCGCTGCCCGCTCGTCTTGATCCCATGCTCCTCGAGGAGCGCGTAGGTCGCGGGTCGCGTCAGCGCGCGCCCCCCGCGCAGCGCGCGCAGAAGGAGCGCGCGGCTCGTCGCGAGCGTCGCGGCGGTGAGCCCCAGCTCGCGGCGTCGCCCTTCGCTGCGCTTCGACGCGCGCGTCGCGAGCAGGTCGAGCATCCACCGCGCGTCCTCTGCGGGCACGAAGTGCAAAGTGCCGCGCATCGGCCACGTGCGCACGATGCTCGCGCGGGCGATGGCGCGCTCGACGTCCTCCAAGGTACCGTCGCGCATGCGCGCGCCGATCGCCCACACCCCGCCCGCGAGGTCCTGGCTCTGCACCGCGCCCAGCGCGCGCACGACATCGCCGGCCCGCGTGAGGGTCGGGCGCGCAAGGTGCTGGGCAGCAAGGCGGCGGCGCGCGACGTCCACGCGGTCCCGAGCGCTCGCGCGCGGGAAGAGCATTCTTGCGCCCGCGCGCCGTTCGCACGCTCGTGCGCACCGCGCTGCCCTGCCTGCTCTTCCTCGCCGCCTTCGCCGGATGCCTCGCGCCGCATCAACAGACGCCGGACGATTCCGGGATCGATGGCGTCGCGACGATCGGCCCCACGTGCCCCGCGCAGCGCGAGCCTCCCGACCCGGCGTGCGCGGACAAGCCGTACCAGGGAGACTTCGCGGCGCTCGCGGACGGCCGCGTCGTCGCGACGTTCGCCTCGCGTGCGGACGGTGCCTTCCGGATCGCGCTCGTGCCCGGCGGCTACACGATCCGGCTCGCCGACGAAAGCCGTGCGCTTCCCCGCTGCGCGAGCGACGGGACGGTCCTTGTGGCGGAGCATGCGTGGACGCGCGTCGATCTGCGGTGCGACTCGGGGATCCGGTAGCCCAGCGAGCATCGGGCGACAAGCGGCTTCCATCGCCGCGCTTGATCTCCACGTGTGCCGCCGCGCGTGCGCATCGGGATCGTCGGGTGGAACTACCCCGAGTGGCGCGGAAGCGTCTACAGCGCGAAGGCGAAGCCGGCCGATCTTCTCGCAGAGTACGCGCGCCGATTCCCGATCGTCGAGGCGGCGTCCGGCTACTATGGCATGCCCAAGACGGAGACCGTCGCGCGCTGGGCGGCGGACACGCCGGACGACTTCGTCGTCTCGCTCAAGATGCCCGACTGGCTCGTGCGCAAGAAGCCCGGCGACCCGGATCTTCCACGCGCGCTCGGCATCCTGCTGCAGCATCTGGAGCCGCTCGCCGCCGCCGGGAAGCTCGGCGCCGTCGTCGCGCAGTTCCATCCGTCGTTCACGCGCGAGAAGCGCGCGGCCGAGCTCGCGGGGTTCGTCGCGGCGCTCCCGCCGGGGCCAGCATGGGCGATCGAGCTGCGCCACGACTCGTGGTGGCGACCGGAGACGTACCGGCTGCTGGAGGATTCGGGCGTCACGCTCGTCTGGTCCGCGCTCGAGGCCGGGTTCCGCACGCCGCCCGTCGCGACGACGCGCTCGCTGTACCTGCGCCTCTTTGGCGACCGCACGCTCGAGCCGCCCTACGCCACGAAGCGGCGCGACGCGCGCGACGAGCTCGCGCTTTGGGCGGAGCGCATCCGCACCGCGGCGCCCGACGTCGATCGCGTCGACGTGCTCGTGAGCAAGTACCTCGAAGGCTACGCGCCAGGGACGGCGGACACGCTCGCGCAGATGCTCGGCGTCCCGCTGCGCGAGCCGGCTGCCGCGCCGCGCGGGCAGACGACGCTCCCCTTCTGAGCTACGGATACCCCGGGAGCAGCAGCAGCGTGCCCGTCGAAGCGGACTGGCGCAACCGCATCACCGGCTGGTAGGCGGGGGAGGCGTGCCAGCGGCGCGCGTGCTCTTCGCTCGGGAACTCGAGGATGATCGCGCGCGCGGGCACGGCCGCGCCCTCGAGCGCTTCGGGGCCGGGCTTGCGCGCGAGGAAGCGGCCGCCGAAGGGCGCGAGGGTCGCCTCGACCTGCGCGACGTACGTCTTGTAGGTCTCCGGGTCGTGGACGGACTGGATCAGCGCGACGACGTAGGCGGGCACGCGACGACCAGCCGGCGCCGGCACAAGGACCTTGCGGGGGCGCGCGGCTGTCGCAGCGTGATCGACGCGCGCGTCCTCGCATGGCTCCTCGACCCCGCGGAGCCCGCCGTCCGCGCCCGTACGCTCGTCGACCTCCTCGCGCGCGCGGATGCGGACGTGCGCGAGGCGCGCGCGGCGGCGCCCGAGCGCGGGAGCGCGGCGCGCCTGCTGGCGGACGCGGACCTCGGCGCGCGAGGGCAGGCCTTGTATCGCCCGAAGTACGGCGCGCCGTTCCACCGCCTGATCGCGCTCGCGGAGATGGGCGTCCCCGCGTCCCATCCGCGAGCGGGCGCGCTCCTCGAGCTGTGCATGGACGAGTTCCTGGGACCGGCAGCGGGCCCGCTTGCCGACCCCGAGGTCTGCTTGACCGGGAACTTGACGCGCGCGGCGCTCCTCATGGGGCGCGGCGACGACCCGCGCGTCGCAGGCGCGCTCGACTGGCTCGTGGCCACGCAGCTCGCGGACGGGGGCTGGCATTGCTGGCCCGACAAGGTGCCCCACGGCACGCTCGACGCCTGGGAGGGGCTCGGCGCGTTCGCGGCCGTGCCGCCCGATCGTCGGCCGCCGGCGATGCGCGCCGCGATCCTGCGCGGCGTGGAGTTCTTCCTCGCGAACGGGCTCGGCATGCGCGATCCCTACGCCCCGTGGCGACGCATCCACGTCCCGCGCCACTACTACTACGACGTGCTCGTCGGGCTGGAGCTCGCGACGTCGCTTGGCGACCCGCGCGATCCTCGTCTCGCGCCGGCGCTCGCGTGGCTCGAAGGGAAGCGCGGCGCCGATGGCCGATGGCACATCGATGCGCAGCATCCGGACGTCGCGGAAGGGGCCGACTACACGCCACGCGACGCCGCCGCCACCCGGCCGCTCGTGGTCGAGGAGAGCGGAGCGAGCCGGTGGGCGACGCTCGCGGCGCTGCGGGTGCTTCGGCGCGTCGGCCGTGCGTGAGCGCGGCTCAGTGCGCGGCGGCCTCGCTCTTGTTCTGCATGGGGATCGCGAGCTCGTGCGCGCGGATCGTCGCGTCGTCGTCGTTCCCGAAGTCGACGAGGATGTATTCGCCATCGCGCGGCTGATGGTGCGGGAGGTCCGGCACCTCGCGCCAGGTCACGTTCGAGGGCGGCATGTACGCGCGCGTCTTGTTGTCGATCCATCCCGCGGGCGGCTCGCCCAGGAAATAGCGGAGCTTGCCGCCCTCGCCGTCCCGGAAGGTCTTCCCGTCGTGCTGCGCGGAGTCGAGCGCGAGCGCGTCGGGCGAGAGATCGCTCTTGAGCTCGATCTCGAAGAAGCTCGCGAGCGTGATGCACGCCGTCGCGCTTTCCATATGCACGGTCTGGGGCTCCGCCTGGTGGATGTGCCCGGCGAGCGTGCCCGCGCGCGGGTAGTCGAAGTCGGGGCCCAGCCATCGGTACTCTTCGCCATTCGCCCACACCGCGAAGCTCGCGTGCTCGTGCTGGCCAGCCGGCGTGCAGCCCACCGCCTCGCGCTTGTGCACCGAGAGGGCGACGACCGTCCCCACGGCCGCGATGACCACGATGCCGATCACCACGGGCCAGATGGGGAACCCGCGCGTCGCCGCGCCCGTCCGTCGTCCCTGCTTGCCCACCGGCTTCTTCTGCGCCACGCGCCGTGAGCGACGCTCCCCCGCTTAACGTTTCGACGGCTTCAAGCGCCCCGCCCGGCATCGCGCGGGCATGGCTTCGCTCGGTCTGCTCTGGGCCATCCTTGCCGCCGTCGTCGGCACGTTCGTCCTCGGCTTCCTCTGGTATGGTCCGCTCCTCGGGAAGCCCTGGATGAAGGCCATCGGGATGGACCAGCTCCCGGAGGAGGAGATGAAGCGGCGCCAGCAGGCGGCGATGCCGGGCTACGCGACGAGCATCGGCGGCACCATCCTCGCGACGATCCTGCTGTGGTTCCTCTATGGCTGGGCCGTCGCGGGGGCGACGTACTCGGGACCGATGCTGGGCATGGCGATCGGCACCGCAGGCTGGCTTGGGTTCTACCTGCCGGGGACGCTCACGTCGCGCTTCTTCGAGACGCGCGGCTGGGCCGTGACGTGGATCGGCGCGGGCTACTGGCTCGTGTGCGCGCTCATCCAGGGCATCGCGGTCGGACTCTTCCACTGAGAGACGCGTGACCGAATGGTCACATGTCGATCGCGAGCCATCGCGCGACGCCTCGCGCGGCGGCGGCGCTCGCGAGCGCGATGCCGTGCCCGTGCCAGGCGAGATCGAGCCGCGCTCCCCCCCAGGCCGCGCGCCACGCCTCCTGCGTCGCCGCGGGCACGACGAGATCGTGCGCGGGGATGGCGAAGAGCGAGGGGGCCCGCGGCGCCTGGCTCGCGGAGGGCTGCACGGCGCGGAACGCCTCCACGACGCGCGCCATGCCATAGCCTGCGCGCGAGAGCGTGCGACGACGCGCCTCGCGGTTCGCGCCGGTCGCGTAGAACGAGGCGGGACCGTCCGCCGCCGCGAGGAACGCGAGACGATCGAACGGCGCGCCCTGCGTCGCCGCGAGCCCGAGCGCGCAGCCTCCCAGCGAAAGCGCGAAGCCGCAGACGCGCTCCGCGCCGCGCGCCTCGCGCAGGTGCCGCGCAAGGGCCGCGACCTCCGCCGCGTACGCGAGAACGGAGCGCATCGTGAGCCCCACGTCCGCGCGCACGAAGCCCCAGCCGCTCGTCTGCCCGCGCATCGAGCGCGCGCCGTGGAAGGGCGGCTCGATCGCCGCCACGCCGAGACCGCGCGCCGCGAGCGCGCGCGCCTGCAGCTCGTAGAGGCCGAGGCGCGCGGGCTTCGTCCACGCGCCGTAGGGCGTCGCGAGCACGCACCACGCGCGGCCCCGGCGGGGCGGGCGAAGGAGCGCGCCCACGCGCCCTGAGGTGCCCTCGATCTCGAGCGGCGCCGCGAAGGGCGGGCCCGCATCGAAGCGCGCGGTCGCGACGACCTCGAGGGCGCGCGCGGTCTCCTCGACCGACAGGGGCGGCCCGAAAGGGTCGAGCGACCCGTCGAGCCCCGCGCCGCGGTCGATCCACCGGTCGACCTGGCGGGAGAAGGCAGCGCGCACGGCGCCGCAGCTGGCGCCCGCGGCTTAAGCACCGCGGGAGCGAAGGAACGGCCACAGCACTCACCCGCTCGCGTCACGAGCGCGGCCCATGAGCGCGCCTTCCACGACCCAGAAGAGCGAGCGACCGCCCGGCCGCGAGATCGAGAACGATCCCGGCGCCAACCCGTGCTTTGGCTGCGGACCGGACAACCCCGATGGCCTCCATCTCCATTTCTACGACGACGGCGAGGTCGTCCGCGCCCCCTTCGTCCTCGACGAGCGCTTCCAGAGCTGGCCAGGCTTCGCGAACATGGGCATCGTCTTCACGGCGCTCCAGGAAGCGGGCGCGTGGGCCATCTGGGAGCGCCTGGGTCCTTCGCGCATCGACGGGCCCACCACGGTCACGCAGAGCAAGCCCGCGATGGTCGGCCCACTCATGGCGGAGGTGCGCGTCGAGCTGGACGGCGACAAGGCGCGCATCGACGCCGTCGCCACACAGGGCGGGCACGAAACGCTGCGCGCTTCGTGGAGCGCGCGCCGAGCGAAGCCCGAGGAGTCCAACCAGCTCCTCGCGGCGTTCCCGGACATCCCGCGCTCGCTGAAGCCAGGGTTCGAGGATCGGGCGGCGGAGCGTCCCACGGGCCAGGGACCGCCAAGCTGATATCGTCCCCCACGAAGACTGGAGCATGATCGTCGACTCGGTCATGCACCGCCCCATCGTCACCGCCGACGAGGGCGCGAGCGTGACGGAAGGCGCGCGCATCATGGAGCGCCACCGCGTCGGGTGCCTCGTCATCACGCGCGGCGACGAGGCCGTGGGCATCGTGACCGAGCGCGACGTCGTCTTCAGGATCGTCGCCGCGGGGCGAAGCCCCGCCACGACGAGCCTGCGGGAGATCATGAGCGCGCCCATCGCGACGGTCACGACCGAGGCCAGCGTGGACGAGGCTGCGGCGCTCATGAAGCAGCTGCGCGTGAAGCGCCTCGTCGTCATGCACGACGGGACGGCGCGCGGCGTCATCTCCGTCACGGACATCGCCTACGCGAGCCCCGAGACGAGCCGCGCGATGCTCGACGCATGGGTCCGGCAGCGCTGGGAGGATTGACCGGGTCGGAGCGCCTACCGCAACGGGGCAATACCGTTATCCCAGACCTGGGTTTGGTGGTCTTCGAGGCGTTCCCCATGAAGCTCAAGGACTGGCTCGTGCCGCGAGAGGAGAAATTCTTCGAGCTTCTGGAGGAGCAGTCCGTGATCGTCCTCGAGGGAACGGAAGCCCTCGTCGCCATGCTCAGCGACTACAAGGATCTGCGCGCCCACAAGACGAAGATCAAGGAGATCGAGCACCGCGGCGACATGAAGACGCACGACTTCTACAACGCGTTGAACGCGACGTTCATCACGCCCCTGGACCGCGAGGACCTCGCGAGCCTCACGGGCGCCCTCGACGACATCCTCGATTTCACGGACGACGTCGCGAAGCACCTCTACCTCTACGAGGTGAAGACGGTCCCGAAGGAGATGGTCGAGGTCGCGCTCATGCTGCGCGACCAGGCGAAGCACCTCGTGGACGCGATGAAGATGCTTCCCGAGCCGTCCCAGCGCGACGCGCTGCAGGCGAAGCTCGTCGAGATCCACCGCCTCGAGAACTCCGCCGACGAGCTCACCGACCGCATGAAGCACGATCTCTTCCTGTCGGACGACGTGAAGCACATCCTGAAGATGAAGGACGTGCTCGAATACCTCGAGACCGCGACCGACAAGGCGGAGGACGCGGCCGACGTCGTCCGCGACATCCTCGTCAAGCACCAGTGAGACCATGCTCGAAGCATTCACCGCGTTCGTGGTCGACCACCCGTTCATCACCGTCGCGATCGTCGTTGCGCTCATCTTCGACTTCGTCAACGGCTTCCACGATTCCGCGAACGCCATCGCCACCGTCATCGCCACGAAGGTCCTGACGCCAGGCCAGGCGCTCCTCATGGCGGGGATCTTCAACTTCCTCGGCCCCTTCCTCTTCGGCACCGCCGTCGCGGGCGCCGTCGGCGCGGGCATCATCGACCTCAGCGTGTTCGCGACGGCCGCGCTCCCCAGCGTGATCTTCGCCGCGCTCGTCGGCGCGATCATCTGGAACCTCGTCACGTGGTACGTCGGCCTCCCCAGCTCGTCGAGCCACGCCCTCGTGGGCGGCCTCGTCGGAGCAGGCCTCGCCGCCGTAGGCCCGCGCGGTCTCATCCTTCCGACGTGGGCGGAGGCGGAAGGCGTCGCGAAGTTCGCGGCGATCGGAGGCCTCGTGGGGATCGCCGGCGGCCTCGCCGCGCTGTGGATCTCGCGCGTCGGCATCCCGCGGCGCGCCTTCGTGCCGATGACGATCGTCGGCGGCCTCGCGCTTGGCGTCTTCTTCCTCCGCGCCGATCCGCTCCCCGTGCTCGCGCTCGCGCCCATCATGAAGTGGAGCTTCGCGTTCGTGATCGCGCTCCTTGTGGGCGCCTTCGGAGGGGCGATCCTGTGGACGATCACGCAGCGTCGCATGGGGGCGGACCTCCTCCCCGTCGTCGCCGGCTTCGGCATCGTCGTGAGCATCGCCATCGGCGTGCTCACCAAGGCGCTCGTGCTCCACAAGCTCACCGCGACGCTCCTCTTCATGGTGCTCTCGCCGCTCCTCGGATTCCTCGCGGGCTTCCTGCTCATGGCCGTGGTGGCGTGGCTTTCCTCCGCGATGGAACCGGGCCGCGCCTCCGTCCGTTTCAAGCGGTTGCAGCTCGCATCCGCCGCGTTCTACTCGTTGACGCACGGCACGAACGACGCGCAGAAGACGATGGGCATCATCGCCGTTCTCCTCCTCGCGGCGGGCGCTGCGACGGGCGGCATCACGGCGACCTCGCTCCACGTGCCCACGTGGGTCATCTTCGCGAGCGCGCTCGCGATGGGCATCGGCACCCTCTTTGGCGGCCAGCGCATCATCCACACGATGGCGACGAAGATCACGCACCTCACGCCCGCGCAAGGGTTCGCCGCGTCCGCCGCGGGCGGCGTCGTCCTCGCGGGCATGGCCGAGGCCGGCATCCCCGTCTCCACGACGCACGCCATCAGCGGCAGCATCATGGGCGTGGGCGCGACGCGCGGCGTGAGCGCCGTCCGCTGGGGCATCGGCCGACGCATCGTGGGCGCGTGGGTGCTCACCATCCCGGCGAGCGCGCTCGTCGCCTACGTGACGTACGTCGCGGCGCGGCTCCTGGGAGCCTAGTTTCAACGAGCGCGCCACAATGGAGAACCTGCCCTCGACGGGTGGGCGACGCATGAGAGGCAGGTCAGCCATCGCCGCGGCCCTTCTGATGATCGCCGCGGGATGCATGGGGGCCGCCGACGAGGCGCCCACCGCCGTCGCCACGCCCGACGCCGACGCGGGCGTCGTGGTCGCGCCCGACGGGACCGTGCTCTCCCCGGCGCACTTTGCGGGCGCGACGGCCGTCGATCTCACGACCTGGTACAACGGCACCTTCACCGTCCAGGACCTGTCGCGGCCGGTCCCGTTCGGACCGGGCCCAAGCGACCTCGGCCTCGTGCCGCCGCCCTTCAAGCGGATCGATATCACGAAGGACGTGCCGACCGGCGTGCCGGTCCGCATCATCGCACAGGTCGATGCCGCGATCACCCAGGGCGACGTCGATCTGTGGCCCGAGGTGCCCGACGGCGAATGGCGCACCGGGAACTGGGACACGCCGCGGGGCGGCCACTCGCGCGTCGAGGTCGGGATCGCGCACGAGTCGAGCGACCCCGTCGCCATCGTGCTCGCCTACGACGAGGCGGAGCCCGCGCAGGAGTTCGCGTACACGCTCTCCGTGCGCATCGTCTCCGACCCGACGCTCCTCGTGAACGGCATCGTGACCGGCGTCACGCTCCCCGCGGAGCCGCGCCTGTCGATCGAGCTCGTGGGAGAAAAGCGAGAGCGCGAGATCTTCGACCGCATCGACGTCATGGCCTTCGCGCCCGACGACACGTACCTCGGGTCGTTCCCCCTCGCGGAGAGCGGCGCGAGCGAGGTCGCGTTCCCGGCGGGCTCTCCTGCGGGAGAGTACGTCTTCCTCCTGACGCAGGGCGGACGCAACGCGCGCATCCTCGTCGCGGACGCGAACGGGTCGGCGCCGATGCGCGCCGTCGGCCAGGAGTTCGTCAATGGCGACGTCGTCGTGGGCGACGCCAGCGGCCACGCCAAGTGGACGACCGACTACGATCGTGTGCCCCTCCTTGTCGGTCTCAACTTCCGCTCCCCGAACGCCGCGCAGAACGTCGCCGTGAAGCTCGACGGCCCGAAGGGGCCGCTCCTCGACGACGCCATCGAAGGCGGACCGTGGATGAGCGTGCGCCTCCCCGACGGGACGAGCATCTCCGACGGCTTCGGCTGGGACACCGGGTACGGCGCGCCCGGACTCGACAAGGGCACGTACACGCACGAGGTCACGTTCACGACGAGCGGGGGACCCGACAACGTCGAAGGGCAGAGCATGGCGGCTTTCTACACGCGGTGAGTCGCACGCTTTGCGCGCGCCTCCACGTTTGGTATGCAGGAGCTCGGATTTGAACCGAGGAACCTCTGTGGACACGATCTTAAGTCGCGCCTCGTTGGCCAGACTTGAGTACTCCTGCGATGCTCCGTGACGCGCCAAATCATCATATAGGGGTTCTGCAATGAGTGGCTGCTTCCGGGGCGGAAACGCCTAGGAAAGCACTCGCGGGTGTAGTATAGCCTGGCTAGTACACAGCGTTGCCAACGCTGTTGCTCGAGTTCAAATCTCGACACCCGCACTCAAAGAGGTCTCTGGAGGGTCCACCCCCCCGAGTTTTCGACACTAGACTGATACAGACCCCTTGCTGTCGCCGGGACGATGAGCTGCCTCTTCTGTCGCATCGCGTCCGGCGAGATCCCCTCCTCCAAGGTCGGGGAGAACGAAGGCGCGTTCGCCTTCCTCGACATCCAACCGCTCGCGCGCGGCCACGTGCTCGTCATCCCGAAGCAGCACGCCGAGCGCTTCGCCGACATGCCGCGCGAGAGCGCGCGCGCCGTCATGGACCTCGCGCAGGACGTCGTCGGGCGCCTGGGAAAGAGGCTGGGCGCGCACGGCGTCACGATCGCCGCGAACGACGGGCGCGCCGCGGGCCAGGAGGTCATGCACGTGCACGTGCACCTCGTGCCGCGCGCGGAAGCCGACGGGCACGGCCCGATCCACGCGCTCTTCAAGACGCGCGCCGAGCTAAAGGCGGGCGAGCTCCAGGAGATCGCCGAGAAGCTCGCACCGCGCTGACGCTCACGGCTCGCGCTGCGAGCGATCCGCCTCGTCCTTCTCGATGCGCGCGATCTCGCCCAGCAGGATCTCGCCCATCACCTTCATGCGCCTGTCATGCTGCCAGAGCCCGACGTACCCCTTGATGCGCGCGATCACGGCCGCGCGCTCATCGGCCAGCGAGCGCGGCATCGAGCCGGTCCTCCCAAGGCTCGCGCGCGAGCGGCTCGAAGCTCGGAGCAGGCACGGGCGCGCGCTTGCGCCGCTTCGCAGGCGCATCCGCGCGCGTGAGGAGCGCGTCCACGCGCTGGTCGACGTCGGGGACCGCTGCGACGTAGGGCGGGCGGAGCCTGTCGTCTTCGGGCTCGGGCTCGGGCTCGGGCTTGGGCTCGGGCTCGGGCTCGGGCTTGGACTCGGGCTTGGGCTCGGGTACGCGCTCGGGTCCGGGCGCGGGCGCGGCTTCGACCACTTCCTCGAGGGCCACGACCTCGAAGCGCCGCGGCGGCACGTACACGATCTCGGGCTCCGCCCCCGCCGCCGCGACGGGCTCTGGCTCGCGGAACACGATCGCCCGCTCGTCCGGCTCGGGCGCCGGGACGACGATGTCCGCGCGCAACGCGACGACCTCCGGCAGAACGAGCGGGGGCTGACGCGGCGCGGGCGGGTCCGACAAAGGCTCCAGGAGGACGTCGATCCCTGGTCGCGCGGGCTCCTCCGGGAGGCGCGTATGCACCGCGGGCGGGGGCGGGGGCGCGGCGGAGGGCGCGGCGGAGGGCGCGCCTGTCGTCACGGAGCTACTCGTGGGCGCGGGTGACGCGTCAGGCGCGGGCGTGAGTAGCTGGGGCGAGGGCGGCGCCTTCGCCGGGCCGAACCGCTCGACGACGATGTCGATGCCCGGTTTCGCGGCCTCGTCGGGGAAGCGCGCGTGGATCGCGGGCGGGGGCGGGGGCGCGGAGAGCGGCGCGGGCTCGGGCGGGGGCGCGCCTGTCGTCACGGAGCTACTCGCGGGCGCAGGTGACGCGTCAGGCGCGGGCGTGGGTAGCTCCTTGCGCGCGCGCCCGAACAGCCCCCGCTTCGCCGCCGTCGGCGCGGGGAGCGCCGGCAGGATACGGATCCCCGTGAGCTTCCCGCTGGGATCGTAGTCGCGTAAAAGGCGCTTGCCGCTTGGCGTCGTCTCCTCGACGGTGCGCGGCTTGCCGGGGGGCACGGTGCGGAAGCCTCGCGGCGCGGCAAAAGGGTATGGGCCGGGGTCAGACGGCGTTGCGGCCCTTCTCGGTGAACTCGTACGTGCGGCCGCGGCGTCTGGAGCCTTCGCCTACGACGAGCAGGTAGCCTTCGCGGACGGCCTTGGCCAGGGCGGAGCCTAGCCCGACGGGGAAGATCATGTGCTTGCCGACGCGCTTTCCGAACGCCTGCCGCGCGTCGAAGCGGTTCGTCTGGTCGATGTTGACCGACGCGGTCTTGAGCGCTTCCATCATGTCCATGCAAGCACCTTGGGGTCTCCGATCGTTCTCATATCCTTGAACCTTGTCGCTTTACTGTCCGATGGTCTGTCGGCGGCGCTCCATCCCGAGGAAAAGCGCTTCCAACTGTTGAAGCGAATCTTCAAGCCCGGCACCGCTCCGCTTCGATTCGAACGAGCGCAGCTTGCCGCGCACGGTGATGGCGTCGTCGTCCTTCGCGAGCATCACGCGCCCTTGCGCCGCCTCCTGCTTGTCGAGCCTGAAGTGGAGGTTCAGGTTCTCGTCGACGCGTTGGCGCGCCGTGCGGACCAGCTCCTCGTATCCCGCGGGGTCGTCGCGCTGTAGGGCGCCGAAGACGCGCTTCGCGGCGGGCGCGCTCTTCACCTCGCCATCCAGGATGAGGATGCGGTTGCCGTGGCTCCCGTCGGCGCGCGTCTCCTCGAAGCGCGCGTGCTCGTCCTGGGCCGCGGTGCGCAGCGCGCCCACGACCTTGGCAGCGTCCTCCGTCTCGTGGGCGAATGCCCGCAGATGGAGGTAGTGGAACACGGCCACGCGCCCTCATCGAGCGCCTTTGGCTAAAGGTCTCGCTCCCTGTTCGGGGAGCGCCGAATGAAAGCGGTGGTGGAAGCTTCCACTGGAAGGGGGGCTGGGGGTTCACCCTCCAGCGCGGGGGAAAGCTCGTGGAAAAAGAGTTGGTCGCCCCTGGAAGGGTGCAGAAAGATAGCAGAATAGAAAATGGGAACGTTGGGGGGTGGACCCCCAAACCCCGCTTTTACTGGCGCTTGTTGCCGTTCGCGCGGATCGAGGGGCGAGCCTTCTCGCTGCCCTTGCCCTTGTAGCGCAGGCCGCGGCCCTTCTGACCGGCCGAGGTCTTGCCACGCATCACGCGGTTCGTGTTGCCGGGGTTCGCGATCCAGTTGATCTTCGGGTCCGCGAGGATCACGGGGTGCGCCGGGTCCACGAGGATGATCTCGTAGTACTTGTGGCGGCCGTCTTCGCCGACCCAGTAGGAGTTGAGGACCTCCATGTTCGGGTATTTCTTGAAGACGCGCTCTTCGCCGATGCGCTGGATCGACTTCGAAGCGGTGATCTTCTCGACACCCATCGCGCTGGGCTTGAGACCCATCTTCGGGCGGACCTTGCGGAGGGAGCCGCGGCGCACGCGCGTGCGCACGACGACGTAGCCCTGCTTCGCCTTGTAGCCGAGGCTCCGGGCGCGGTCGAGGCGCGTGGGGCGCTCGACGCGGGTGATGACGGGCTCGCGGCGCCAGAGATAGAGGCGCGCCTGACGGATCGCGAGGTGGTCGGCGTCGCGGTACGTCTTCCAGGCGTCCGCGATGTAGCTGTAGAACGACTTGGCCATGTGGGGTCACCTTCTTCGGGATTCACCCCGCCGGAGCGGGGCACAACTCCCAAGACCGCGATGATGCTCGCGGGAGGCAAGCCGTGCGACGACGGGTCTCCTACATAAAGGTCGCCCTGCCTGGACGAAGGCGAAGACGAGGGCGAAGGCGAGGGGAGGGTCGAAGACAGGACGAAGGCGAGGGGAGGGTCGAAGACAGGACGAAGGCGAGGGAAGGGTCGAGGGCGAGCCGGCCCTTGCCCTCGCCCCTCAGCCCTCCCCTCGCCTTCGTCTTCGTCCTAGTCCTCGTCCAGCGTTCAGACCAGCAGCGGCGGCGCCGGAGGGAGCGAGCCCGGCATCGGGATCCCATGGTCCATCCCGAACGCCATGTCGACGACGCTCCACGCCGTCACGCGCGCGCCGTCGTAGGCGGGCCACGCCTGCGCGAGCACGAGGTCGCTCACCTCCGTCGCGGCCGTGAGGGCCGCGACCGCGGGCTGCGGGTTGCGTGCCGCATCCGGGATCGTGAGCCACACGCAGCCCAGCGTGTCGTCGTACGCGGTCCATGCGGCGCCCTCGCCGGTGCCGAGCACCATGTTCGCGACGTCCGCGCCTGCGGGGAGGAGCGAGGTCGCTGTGCCGGCGGTGAGGAACACCGTGCCGAAGGCAAGCGGCACGACGATGCATGGCGACGCGAGGAAGAGCGGCACGAGCACCGGCGCGCCGAAGCACATCGCGAGCGCGGCGACGCCGAGCGCGGTCGCTGCTACGGGCTGCGCCTCGCCCGGCAATGCGCCCAACAGCGTGTCGTAAGGGATCGGTACGCCCGGGTCCACGCACCATGTCGCGAGGCCCACGATGATAGCGATCGCGTCCGCGGCCTCGACGTACGCGAGGAAGATGGACGCGTCCGCGCCGCCATCCTCCACGGGGCCCGCCGCGCCGTGGCCGACGCCCGCGCCAACGTTCTGGAGGCCTACCTCGGCCACTTCCGTGTCGTCGCCCGCGAACACCTGCGTGTTGCTGAAGTCCCGGTCCACATACGCGCTTGCCATGCCGTCGAGGACGATGACGTTCAGGTGGTCGGAGGTCACGTTGTTGCGCGCGCCGCCGATCGTCGTGTCGTCCGCGTACACGTCGTAGTCGTCGCTGGTCTCTTCGTGCTCGAAGCTGTACGAGAAGATGTGCTGGCCCGTGGGCGCTCGGACCTCTCCGCCCACGCCCGTGCCGAGGCGGTGGTAGTCGTCCGTCACGCCCACAGGCACACCGGCAAGGTGGATGGCGTCGTCCGAGCTGCCATCCTCGTAGAGGAGGCTGAACACGAACACGTCGCCCGCGTGAGCGTCGCCGCCGTACTCGGTGTGCTGGTCGTCCTGTGTGATGCCGAGGAAGTCCTCGCCGTCGAGGCGCAGCCAGTCGCCCCTGTGGCTCGAGCTGTTCTCATGATGTGCTTGCGCGCCCACGGGAACGACCGCGCTCCCGGCGCCGGCGTACACACCGCGCGAAGAGTCCGAGTCGTCGGAGCCGATGCCAAAGAGCGCGGCGCGGTCGAGCGTGAGGTCGTCGAAGCCCGACGAGGCCTCGCTGCGGTTCTCGTACCGCGCGCCAAGCCACAGCAGGCCGCCGCCGAGCTCGAGGCCGAAACCCAGGCCATCGCTGTGGAACGAGGTATCGTCCTCCCCTGTCGTCCCGACCGGGATGCCGACAATGGAGTACGTGTCCTCGTACGCGTGGCCCGTCTCCGACGAGTCGTCCCAGCTGTCCACGTGCAGGACGCCGGCCCCCTGGCCCGCATCGAGCGCGAAGCCCACGTCGCGCCAGCTGCTCTCCGCCTCGTCGGCGACGGCGTGCTCCTCGCCGTAGATGGGCACGCCGACGATCTCCGTGTCGTCGGTCGTGTCGCCCGAGGAGGAGCTCGAGTCGTCGCCGTGTTCGTAGGTCAGCCCGCCGACGACGGTGCCGCTGACGAGGTCCACGGACAGGTGGAGCCACTCGGAAAAGAACGCGTACTCGCTCTCGCCCGCGTCCGACGTGCTGTGGTCGTACATCGTGAAGCCGAACACGCTCGTCGCCTGATGCGAGTCGGAGGCGCGCTCCTCCTCGCCGCTGCCGCCCGCGTCGCCGCGGTCCATCTGCAACCCGAGGACGTCGACGTGGCCGCCGTCGGTCGGGTTGATGAGGTAGATCGCGCCGCCCGCCTGCGTGCGGTTCCAGAACGCCTGGCTCTCCTCGTCGAAGAAGTGGGAGTCCTGCGCCTCCTCGGCGGAGAGCGGCACGCCGATGTACTCGTCGCTCGACGAGCTCGAGCTTTCGCCCTCGCTCGACCGCGACGAGCCGGACGCGCCGTTCGCCTGCCGGTCCACGAACACGCCGCCGTGCGCGACGGGCGCGTCGGTGTCGGCCTCGACGAGGAGCTGGTCCACGTGGCTTGCCGAGGAGTACGCGTCGTCCCACGAGCCGGAGCTCTCGTCGCTGTGCTCTTCGGAGTACCCCACGTTGTTCGCGTAGGAGGTGATGTCATGCTGCTCCCACCCGCCCTCGTAGCCCCAGCCGGACGCGGAGTCGGAGGCTCCCGACGCGGCGCGGACGAACACGACCCCGTCGAGCACATCGATGTAGTAGCCGCTCATGGTCGAGTCCGCGCTCTGGTACCAGTACCACGCGTCGCCTCCCTCGTCGAGGTGATCGAATTCGTCGTGCTCGGTGTACTCGAAGATGCACGAGCCGCCGAACGGGTCGGGGATGACACAGCTCGCGCTATCGCTGGAGCCGCTGGATGCGCCGTCGCCCCAGGAGCCGCCGCCGCTTCCGCCGTCGGCGGTCGACCATGGGTCGATCGTTCCGACCTCCGCGACGCCGTCGACGCGCACGAGGGGCTGCGCGGCGCCCGGCGGCGCCGCGACGATCATGATGCCGGCCACAAGGGCCGCGAGGATGGACTTTTGATAGCTGTTGAGCATGGATTGTCGCCTCCCATCTGCCTCAGAACCAGTGGTCGTGCGAAACGTCCCACCAGTTCGGCCCGCTGATGCTCACGTACTTCAGGAACGCGTAGGCCTGGATCAGGCTCACCGGGATGAGCCGCGCCACTTCCCAGCAGAAGCTCCCTGAGCAGTTGAGCACGCGCGGATCGAGGAACACGTGCGTCGTGCCGGTGTTCAGGTTGAGGCCGCGGAAGGGCACGTAGGGCGGATACGCGATCGGCAGGTCCCAGCTCCAGGTGTCTGGGATGGTATACGTCACCCCGACGTAGTAGTGCGTCTCGCACCACGCGTGCGCCCAAGGCTCGTACCACGGCTCGAAGAAGTGGCAAAAGAACCCGGGCGTGATGTAGTTCACGCTCCAGGTGTACGTGTGCACCTGGAAGCTGATGAAGCCTGGATCGATCATCGCCGAGAGCGAGATGCTCGGCACGCAGATGCAGAGCAGCTGGAACGATAGCCCGACCACGTTCACGGTGAGCGTGATGCCGGCGTTGAACCAGATGCCGGCCTGCGCCATGAAGTTGAACACCATGTGTCCGTCGAGGACGATGATGCTCTCGATCGCGGGATCGATCGACACATAGCGGAGGTTCTCCAGCATGAGCGAGAGCTGGCTGATCTCCCACCAGTAGCCGAAGTTGTAGAACCAGTCGAGCTGGATCGTGCCGCAGATCCAGCAGCCGGAATCGGCGAGGCTCTTCTCGAACCTGAGGTTGAAGTCGATGAAGAGCTTCGTCAACGGGACCGAGCCGAGCGGATCCACGACGAGGTTCTGGCCGCTGCGGTACATGGCGATGCCCGCAGCAGGGATGTCGGTGATCTGCGCAAGGAGGTGCCCCTGCGCATTCATGTTCGCGAGGCCCACGAGCCATCCGGGAACTTGGCGGCCCGCCGCGGCGGCGTTCTGGATCGTGGTCTTCGCGAACATGTTCCACAGGAGCCCGACGTCGAGGAAGAGGGACGCGTCGAGCGTGTTGGCATTCGCCGCGTAGCTGAACGATGGCGTGTTGCCCGCTCCCCAGCCGCCCGCCTTCGACACGGCGAGCGACACGCTCGTGGGGATCTGGGAAAGGCTCCCGTAGATCGGGAATCCGCCCGTCTCGTCGCCGGTCGAGTACCACGCGCCATCAAAGCGGAGGCCCAGGAACAGCTTGTTGATCGACTGCCCCGTGTTGATCGTGAACGCAGGGCTACCCGCGCTCGCTCCCGTCCCCAACCCTTCGCTCACCGAGAGCGACGTGGGCAGGTTCGAGACCGTGGCGACGGCCAGCGTGTTCAGGTACGTGGGCGTGCAGGCGCCACACGTGTTGAGGTTCACCTTCAGGTTCGTCCGGATGTCGAGCTTGCCGAGGCTGGAGGAGCCCGTCGAGAGCGAGTACGATGTCGGCATCCCGTCGCTCGTCACTTTCGCGAAGTTGATCGCGTTCGGAAGCGGCGTGTAGACGCGCCATTTCGTCGCGACGCCTCCGATCGTCGTGTCGACCATCGTGTTGCCCATGATGCCGCTCGAGGCGCCCGTCGTCTGCCAAGGCCAGCGCGGATCGGGGGTCGCAGCGTACGCGGCGGGGGTGCCGATGTTCACCGTCGCCTGGAGCCATGGGCCCGAGCGAGCCGTGTTGATCGGCGTGCCGCTGAGCGTCACGCCCTCGGAGCCCACGGTGAACGTCGTGGTCGCAGCGAGGTTCGTGATCCAGAGGTCCGCGTACGCGGTGAGCGCGACGCTGTCCATGTCCACGATGGCCTGGAACGTCTTGTCGGTCGTGAAGCCGACGGAGATGGTGTTCGTCTTCAGCGCGTCGTTCTTCGAGTACGAGGCCGACTTGATGCCGGAGACGCGGGCGCTGATGCCGAAGCGGCCCAGATCGGGACGCAGGTACACGCCCGCGAAGTCGACGGAGTGGGTGTTGGGGTCGTAGAAGCCGGGGCCCTTCGCGAGCACGAGCGTGATGAGGTCGATCGCGCCGGGCGCGCTCACCGTGAATCCGCCGGTGCCCATCGTGAGCGTGGTCGTGGGCACGCCCTGCGCGGAGAGCGACAGGAGCAGGTCCGACGCGCGGAAGGTGAATCCCAGCGACGTGATCTTGCCAGGGGCCAACAGGGTCAGGCCCATCGCATTCGTGGCCCAGCTTGCCGTGAGCTTGGGGACGCCGACGAGGCTCGTCGTGAGCTGGACGGTCGGCGCCGTGATCGTGCCCTTCGTGAGCGAGATGGAGACGCCATCGAGCGTGCCGGTCGTGCTGAGCGCGCCGCCCGCAGTGCTCCACGAGGCGCTCATTCCCGGGATGCCGTTCGCCTGCGTGACGAATTGCAGGTCGCCCACGATGAGCTGCACGATGGCGCTCCCGATGCGGTCCGTCCCCGCCGGTCCGAACGCGAACGAGCTGGACGACCAGGTGAGCACGGATGGCGGCAGGTGGACGATGTCAAGGTCGAAGGCGAGGCCGGGCTTCGAGACGAAGAAGTAGACACGGCCGATCGCGTCGTTCGCGGGCATCGCAGGCGTGACGCCTCCATTGCCCCACGTGAGCGTCAACGTCTTGGGCAGGTCGAGGAGACCTGCGCCCAGCGTCGTCGTGCCAAGCGCAGCGTCGAAGGTCAATCCTCCGAGCCGCGTGTCGGTGCTGAGCACCATCTGACTGGCCGCGAGCGTGAGCTGGACGTGCTTCGGGATCTGGAGGATCGAGAAGAGTGCATCGACGTCGGGGGCGATGACCTGCAGGGTGATCGAGTCGATGATCGCGCTCGCGTCGTAGACGATCGTCGGGCTGGGGAGCGCCTGCAGCGCGAGCGTGACCGAGCTGGGCACGTTGGAGATGCAGAGCTTCACGAGCTTTCCGTCATGGCCGAACTGTTGGCAGAGCTCACCCGCGATCGACATCTGGATGCTGATCGTCGAGAGGGGGCCGAACAGGCCTCCCGTGATGCTGCCCGCTGCGTTCGTGAGGCCCGCCGACTGCTGGTGCAGGAGGCCGTCCACCTGCGCGAACGTGTGCTGGCCCGGAAGCGCCGCGAAGACCGGGACGCCGCGGCCGATGACGACGTTCGTCGCCATGACGCTGATGTCCCCGATGCTGCCGGTGAGGAACGTGTTGACCGCCGCGTCGTCCATCGTGACGGCCGCCGTGCCGACCACGTTGTCCGCGACGAGCACGGTCGTCGTGGGCGCTGTGCCCTCGTCGAGCTGGCGCACGAGGTAGCCGGTGATCTGCGACACCATCTCGGATGCGCCCACCGAAAGGCCCGTGGGCGACACGTCGAAGCTCGCCTGGTGCGGGATGTTGCTCAGGTAGTATTGCTGGAAGTCGCCCGCTCGCGCGACGTAGACGAGGAAGCCACCGTCGCTCTCGGAGACCATCTCCATCGCGAATCCGCCCGAGTCCGGCGTCGCGCTCGCGCTGCGCGCGCCTTCGAGCGAGTAGGCGAAGAGGTCGTCCGTGGCATAGAGCATCCCCGCGGGGACCTCGCCCACGAGCGCCGCGCCGGCGCTGCCTGCGCGCACCGCGCGCACGAGCTCGACGGTGCGGTCGCTCGTGAACTCCACGCCGCCGTCGGCGAGGCTGAGGCCCGCGCGGCGGCCTGCGGCGTCCACCTGGACCCACGCGCCGCTCGCGATCGCGCCATCCGAGACGTCCGCGACGAGCATCGTGAGGCTTGCGCCGGCCGCGTCGCCGTGGTAGTCGAGCGCGTCGTCCGCGAGCGTGGCGTCGAGGCTGCCGGGCGCCCCAATGATATCGAGGGAGCGGGAGCGGAAGGTCGTGGACGAGCCGGCGACGCCCTCCTGGCGCTCGATGGTGAGCGCGCTTCCGGCGCGCGCGGTGACGTCGAGCGCGCTTCCTGCGCTCGTGACCTGGAAGGGAGCGAGCGCGCCGCTCCAGACGCCAAGCGCCAGCCGCGAGCCGGGCGCGGAGTCGATCGCGGCGAGCGCGACGGGGCCAGTGGCCGTGACGTCGCCAGCGAGCGTGGCGAGGCCGGATGCCGCGTCGGCGGAGCCGTCGACCGTGGCGCTCGTGGGCGGCATGGGCGCCGCGATGGTGACCATGTGCAGGCGGTCGCCGTCGACCACAGCCGCCGCGAGCTCGAACGCGCCGTCGCCGCCGGCGGTCTTCACGGCGACGCTGGGGCTCGTGCTCGTAAGGGACACTTCGAGGTGATCGATGCCGCCCTCCACGTTCGCGACGTAGGCGACCGTCTCGCCCGTCGCGGGGATCGTGTAGGCGAGGGCGAGCTGGAGAGTATCGAGCGCCGAGCCCGGGAGCTCGGGGGCGGCGAGGTCGGGCGCGACGATCGCGACCGCGGTGCCTTGCAGGCTCTGGACGGTCGCCACGGCGTCGATCCGCTCGAGCGTGAAGAGCGGGACCTTCTCGACATCGATGTCGCCCACGCCGATCGTGGGCACGGCGAGGGTCAGGTGGAGGAGAGCGTCGGGCGCGCCGTCATGGTCGAGGTCGACGAGGAGCGGCGCCTCCCAGGTCCCCTCGAAGCTCTGACCGTTGAGCACGATGGCGTACTGGGTGCCAGCGGCGAGCGTCGCGGCCCGCGCGATCGCCTCGTCCGCCTCCGGTGGCAGATCGGCGTCGGGGCCGGCGACCTTGAGCTGGAGGGGGACGGGCGCTTCGAGCGCTACGACAGCGTCGAGCGCGCCTTCCGCGATCGGCCCCATCGCGTGGATGGGGGCGGCGATCCCGGGGAACGCCTCGTCGAGCGTCCCTTCGATCGTCTCGACGAAGTGCCCGGCCGTTCCGGCGACGAGACCGAGGCGCGAGAGGAGATCGTCGGTCTCGAGACCGGTGAGCGTCGCGAGGAAGTTGAGGAGGTTGGGGAGGGCAAGGTGGAACTCGGGGTCGAGCCACGCGGACGCGGGCGCCGCATTGAAGGGGCTCGTGCTCACGTCGCGCGTGAGGTCGGTGGGGAGCGTGATGGCGTCGGCGTCCGCCATCGCTGGAGGCGCTTGCGCCACGAACTCCGCGGGGGGCGCCGCGTCGGGGATGTCGTTCGCCCACTCGAAGAGCGGCTCCGCTTCGAGCATGGAGCGGATCTCGTCCTTCTGCTCGAACGGCCCGACGTCTGCGGGGGGAGGGACGGCGCTCTCGTCGGGCGTCAGGGGGTCGAGCATCGAGGAGAGGCGCGCGATGAACGCCTCGCGGTCGAAGATGATCGCGCCGATGAAGCTCGCGTAGATCCTGTCCACGAACTCCTGCGTGACAAGGGTGCCATCCGGCGCGTGCAGCGGGTCCTCGAGAGTGGAGACGCCGAACATCGGGCCAGCGACGGCAGGGTCGAACTGGCGCGCGATGTCGGGGGAGTCGTTCTTGAGGCGCACGATCAGGTCGTCGACCAGGCTCTGCTTGAGCGCGCCATCGAAGTCGTACGACTCGGGCGTGTCGTTGAGAGAGCGCGTGCCGCGAGCGAAGACGTCCATCCAGAAGTCGAGGAACTCGTCCCGCTCCGCTTCGGTCATCGTCGTCTTCGGGCCCGGCGGGGCGACCTCGTCGGCGATGACCCTCGTGGGCACGGTGAGCATGACGGCGACGAAGATCGCGAAGCTGACAAAGACGATCCTGGCTGACGCTGAAGTGCGCTGCAAATCTCCCTACCTCCGGTCTTCCCGGCCGTGACCGCCGAGACTTCCCGGACACGCATGTCGCGGGGGAGTATCATTCCGATGGAGCTTGCAGCGAGTTGGCTCCGAGCCGGTCTGCACCAGCAGAAGCCGCTGCGCTCCGAGGCCCAGGCGCCCGTCCGAACGGACCGGCTGGAGGCGCATCGAGGCGTCCAGCGGCAGGCCCCGGGCTGGCGTGGAAAAGTGCCCACCGGAGAGAGAAAGTTTCCGCCCGGTTGCCGCCGAGCAGAGAGGTGTTGCCGTTGATCCGGTGAGCCGTTGCCGAGGTTGCGCGGGTTGCCGTCCGCGGTCCTCAGCCGCAGGTGGGTCATGGCATGTATCAACTTTTTCCCTGGTCCCTAGCCGTCTGGGGCAAGCACACCGACGGGTGGGTCAGACGTCGCTTTGGCGCCGCCCGCGAGCCGGGTCCTCGTGGAGACCCGCCGAGCGCTCGCCCTCTCCCGCCCGACCTCGCCTGGCGTCACCTGGCGGCGCATGGTGCTCGCCGGCGTGCTCCTCCTCGCGCTTTTCGTCCGCATGCGCGAGCCCTTCGTCTCGCCCGTGATCGGCGCCGAGGACCCGTACACGCACATGGGTCACGCGTGGGACCTGCTGCACGGACGCGGCCTTCCGGCGGACTATCCGCCCGGCTTCGCGGTGCTCCTCGCCCCCTTCGCCCTCCTGGGTCCGACCCTCTTCTACGCCGCTGCCCGCTTTCTTCCACCCTTCCTGGGCGTGGTCGAGGTGCTCGGCGTGTATCTCCTCGCCAAGGAGAACCTGCGCACCCCGGCGGCGTTCGTCGCGGCTATCGCGGTCACGCTCATGCCGGAGAACGTGCTCCGCACGAACCTCCTCTTTCCGACCGCGCTCGACCTCGCCCTCCTTCCCTTCTATCTCATGCTCCTCCTGCGCGGCGCGCAGCGCGACCGGCGCTCCCTGCTGTGGGCCGCCCTCCTCGCGGTCGGCCTCGCGCTCGCGCATCCGTGGGTCCTCGTGTACATGCTGCCGCCCACGATCGTCGTCGCGCTGCGCGCGTTCGACGGACCGAACGCGCGTCGCGACCGCCTCCTCACGCTCGGGATCATAGGCGCGCTCGCCGTCGCGGGCGCCGTCTTCGCGTTCCTGCCCGGCACATGGAACCCGACGCCGTCGTTCCTGAAGCACGCCGGCCCACGCGCGCTCGAGCTCCTGCGCGATCCTCGTTCCCTGTTCCCTCTTCCCCTCTACGTCGACACGTTCCCCGGCATGGTGACCTGGAGCGTCCTCGCCTTCGCGGCGATCGGGGCCGTCACCGCCCTCGTGAGGCGCACGACGCTCGGCCTCGCCGTGCTCGTCTACTCGCTCGCGATCGTGCCCTTCGTGTTCGTGGACTGGTTCGACGTGTGGTTCATCCCGCACCGCAGCGTCGCGTACCTCAGCCTCGGCCTCGCGCTCCTCGCGGCGCTCCCCATCGAGCTCATGGGCGCGATCCCCGAGTGGAACCTCGGTGACGTCGCCGCCGCGGCGGTCGTCGGCATCTACATGGTGGCCGTGCTGACACCGGGCGCGTTGGCCGTGACGCCCTGGTACCGCCTCTACGGGGAGGACGACTATGACGCCTGGCACGCGGTCGCGGCGCGCGATCCCTCGCTCGTGGTCACGGGCTCGTGGGAGGAAGCGACAGGCTATCGCGCGATCACGGGGAAGGACGCCATCTTCAATCCGGAGTTCCTCAAGGATCCCGGGGCGCGGGCGTTCGACCTCAAGGCGCATCCTGACAGCATCGTGCTCCTCGACTGGCGCGCGCGCGAAGCGGGCTTCAAGGCGCCCTCCGGATGGCACAGCGTCGGCCAATGGGGGAACCTGACGGCGTACGCCCCGTGATGTGTTCCTTGGAAGGAGGGCTCAGGACGCCTTGAGTGTCACGGCCACGACACAGTTCTCGATGGCGTTATTGCACTTGAGGGCCAGGCCGTAGTCTCCAGCCTCCAAGTGGACCGAATCCGAGGCACGCGACACTCCTTCGTCACACTTGAAAGTCCGAGTGTCGTCTCCGGAAGTCCAGAAGGACACGTCGTTTCCGGGGATGATGCAGACGTCGTCGTTGTCTTCGATGCGCGATCCAGTTGCGCACGCGGCGCCAATTTCTTTGTCATTTGAGGATCCGCTGCTTTCCGTTGGGGGCTCTTGCCCAGAGAAAATGGGAGAAGGATGAATGGCAGTGCAGGACTTGCGAAGGTAAGGTGGAACTCTGGGGGTGAACCCCCAGACCCCCCTTTCATCTCGCCCGCTTCCACTGGTTCTTGCACTTCGTGCAGCGATAGAAGATCGTCGTCGGCTCGTCCGCCTTGCGCGTCT
>DATLCC010000094.1:0-22888 GCA_035526585.1 Thermoplasmatota archaeon
CTTGACGAGCGCCTCCTCGAAGTCCTCCTCGTTGTCGCCCAGCGCACGGGCCGCGCCGCGGTAGACCAGCCGGCCGCTCGCGATGACGGCGACCTCGTCGCAGAGCGCGCGGATCTCGCGCGACTCGTGGCTGGAGAGGAAGACCGTCATGCCCTCCTCGCGCGCGACGCCCTGGAGCCACGCCCAGAGATCGCGCTTGGCCGGAAGGTCGAGGCCGCGCGTCGGCTCGTCCAGGAACAGGACGCGCGGCTCGCCCAGCATGGCGCGCGCGACCTCGACGCGGCGCCGCATGCCGGTGCTGTAGCCGCGCATGGGGCGGCGGCGCCATTCGAGCGGGAGGCCGACCTGCTCGAGGAGCGCGTGCGTCCGCGCGGGCGGGTCCTCGATGCCCCACAGGCGCGCGAAGTACGAGAGGTACTCCTGGCCCGTCCACGACGGGTGCGCCTGCGCCGCTTCGAGGTCGGCGATGAGCCCGACGCGCTGGCGCACGGCGAGCGTCTCGCGCTCGATGTCATGCCCCGCGACCATCGCCTCGCCCGAGGTCGGCGGCAGCAGGCCGCAGAGCATGCGGATGGTGGTGGACTTCCCTGCGCCGTTGAGGCCGAGGAAGCCGTACAGGGCGCCCTCGGGCACCTCGAGGTCGATGGCGTCGACCGCCGTGAATTCGCCGAACGTGCGGGTGAGCTTCTTGGCGGAGATGGCGGAGGTCATGATATCACCGGGTCCTGATCTTGCGGCTCACGAGCGCCGCGGCGGCGGCGAGCGGGAGCGGCGCGCCGGCGAGCGCAAGGAGAGGCTGGCCGCCGGGGACCTCCCCGTCGAGGAGCATGCGCGCCTCGGAGTGGAGCGCGCGCCCGTCGGCGACGAAGTCGGTGCGGATCGTGACGGGCGAAGGCGAGTTGGCGATGGCCTCGACCGACAGCGCGCGCAGCACGGCGGGCACGCGGTACACGGGCCGCGGCGCGAGCTTCGACACGCTCTCCCAGCCTTCGCCGGGGGGAGCTCGCCCGCTGGGCGTACCATCGGGGACGGAGAGCGAGCCGCCGGAGATGACGCGCACGACGTCGCTGCCTTCGAGCTCGATGCGCACGCCGCGCACCGTCGTGCCGTCGGGCACCATGAGGAGCACGAGCACGTCCACTTCGACGTCCTCGCCACGGGGCAGGTCGGGCGCGCCCAGGATCTCGTACAGGGTGAACGTCTCGTCGCCAAGCGGCGCGCCGCGCGCGACGAAGGCGACCTGCGTGTGCTCCCCGGGATCGTACGGGAAGCCGATGGGGTCTTCGATCTCCTCGAACTCGACGGCCGCGGAGGCGACCGGCGTCAGGACCGCGAGCGCGACGAGCGCGACGACTATCGCGCGTCCGCCGCGCGCGTCCCAGCCCAGCGGCCCCTGCGCGCGGGTGTAGCTCCACCACGCCGCGCCGAAAAGGCCGCCGACGAGGGCGACGAAGCCGAGCGTCGGTCGCCACCACTCGATGGCGACCACGTTGAACAGGTCGACGCCTGTGCCCGCGGCGACAAGCGAGATCGGCGAGAGCGACGTCACGCGGATCAGCCAGTCCTGCATGGGCGAGGGCGGCTCCGAGAGGGCGAGCCCCTGGAACAGGAAGAGCATGAACGAAAGGAAGCCGACGCCGCCCGCGATGCCCGCCGCCGCGCCGGGGCCCGACTCGCCGACGATCACGCCGCAGAAGAGGCCCAGCGCCACCGCGAACGCGCTGATGCCCAGCGCCGAGACGAGGAGCGGCGGGAGCGCGGCGGGCACGCCGACGAACGCGAGGATCACGAGCAGGAAGGGGACCTGCGCGAGGAGGACCAGGAGCGCCAGCACGACGCCGACGATGGCCTGCGCGGCGAACCAGGTGGGTTGGTCCAAGGGCGTCGTGTAGAGGCTCTCGACGAAGCGGCTTTGCCGCGCGGCGGCCACGCGCGCCGCGAGCACGATGGCGACGACGAGCTCCGCGACGAGCCACGTGAAGATGAGCACATCGTCGACGTCGCCCTCGCCCCCGTAGAGCATCGCGCCGATGGGCACGAAGAGGCCGAAGACGACGGCGATGGCGCCAAGGCCGAATGCGGTGCGAGGGAGGGCGCGGATCTCTTCGCGCGCGAGCGTCCAGACCGACACTTGAGGAAGGGTCATGCCGCCGGCAGCGCGGGCGGGGGACTCATGCGTTCCTCCGCGGGGATACGTATCGACGGTACTGTCCCCGTAGGTCGATGCCCGTTGGGGGGCGGCCTCACCCCTCGGCGGGAACGATCTCCCAGCGAAGGACCGGCGAAGGCTGCGTCAGGAAGTACTGCTCGAGCGCAGCGGTGACGGTCTCCTGGATGGACCGTCCTTGGAGGATCTTGAGCGTCTGGAGCTGCACGTGCAGCCTGGCGGGGATCTTGACCTTCATTTCCTTCGTCGTCACATCTGCATCAGGGGTCTCATGCAAGTTCTCACGTCCGCGGGGACCGGGGGGTGCGGTCGAAACAGGTCCGCCGACAACCAACCGGGCACCGGCGGGAGCATACCCATTGTGGGACAGCTTGGACGCTCATTCGCGACAGCGTATGTCGGCGCGCGCGGAGGGCTCATGTGTTCCTCCGCGAGGATACGTATCGGCGATACTGTCCCCATGGGTCGTGAGCCTCGTCGGGCGCGAACGAGGCGCGATCCCCCGCAGGCCGGAGCATGCTACTTGCGGCGAGGACGGTCCGTCCAGGGGCCACGCATGGCGCCGGCTGGACACAGACCGGATCCCGACGGGGCCGCGACCATCGTTGCCAGGGCCGAAATTTTTCTGCGGAAAAATTTCGGGTCCCCATTCGGCAAGGATAGGGGTGACGGGATGATCGTGCTTCAGCTCCTCAGCACATCCGCGCACAGAGCGCTCCCGTCGCGCATCGTCGCCCTGCACCTCAGCGGCGCGGGCCGGGGCGGCAGAGCTTCCCGGTCACCCACATCCTCGCCGCGTGCGTCGGCGCCGGCACGAGCTGCACGTGGACGAGCCCCGCCCCGATCACGGGCACGATCAACCACCGCTGCACGTTCCCCGACGTCAACTGGCAAGGCCAAGCCGGCACGCACTGGTACGACGTGGAAGTCCAGTTCCTACTCGACGCGGGAAGCGGCTGCGGCTACGCCGTCTGCGGCTACGTCATGTACCCCGTCTCGGACGAGACGTTGCCCGACGGGAACAAGGCGCTCCACGTCCTCGAGAGAAGCGGGCTCGGCGTGAGCACGAGCCACGCCGTCTTCTCGCAACCCTGGGTCGAGATCCGCGAAGGCCACATGGACACGCCGAGCCAGGAAGACCGCAGCGTGAACTGGATGACGGCCCTCATCGGCGTGGGCGAGGTCATCGTCGGCGCCGGCCTCTCATTCGCAGCCATCGCGGTCGCGCCCTGGTTCCCGCTGGTCACGGTCCCGCTCGCGCTCCTCCTCGGAAGCGCGGGCATCGCGACCATGAGCCTTGGCTTCGCCACCGTGTACGCGGGCACGCAAGGACGCCCACCGAGCGTGGTGCTGAGCAAGGAGTTCGTCGAGCCGTTCGTCAAGTTCGGCGGCCTCCTCCTGGCGTGCGGCGCGCTCCTCACCGGCGCGGGAAGCCTTCTTGGCACGACCGTGGGCCAAAGTCAGGCTACGGTCGCGAACCCCGCGCTCCAAGCGAGCCGCATCGGCGCCGCCACCTTGGGCGCGAACGCGCTCCTCGGCGCCGAATGCGCAGCGGGCGCTGCGCTCGCGGCTGGCGGCGTGGACGGCCTCATGCAGTTCGCCGTCGACCTCGTGAAGATCGTCAAGGCCGCCGTCGAGCTCCTCGGCCTCATCCTCACCGACCTCGCGTCGTTCCTCGCCGAATTCCTCGGCGCCGCCGCGCCGTGGGTCCGCGCCGCATTCGTCCTCTTCATCGTCCTGACGGCGCTGTGGTTCGTCCGCGAGGCCCTCCTCTGGGTCCTCAACCTCACGTGGCCCGTCGTCCAACAGATGCGCCCCAAGGCGCGCAACCATCACCAACGTCTCGAGAGCACGCTCGAAGCGGTCTCCGTCCCGATCTGGGACTCGATCATGTACTACAAGGCGTGGCGCACGTACCGCGGACGCTACTGGCGCCAGCGCTACGGAGGCATGCCGCAATGATCGGTAGGGCCGTCCTTTTGGAGGCGACGTCAATGGTTTGGGGACGAGGGAACTCCGAGCAGCAGCCGGAGGCAATGCAGCATGGTCTGCGAGCAATGCTGGAAGTCAGCCGGGAGCATCGCATCTAAGCGGTTGGCGTCCGGATTGCGATCGTGCCTCGGAACACTTGGACCGAAATGGCATCCGGGCCGTGTTTTCTAGAGTAGTCTACGGTCTTCTCTACTGTACCCTGCCCTTGGGACGATGCCGAAACGCGGTAGGCCCCCTCTGATTTGAAGCTCGACAATGACTTGGAGGCCTGCGGGTCAACATCGACCGTATCGTTGTACACTTCCTCCCCGGCAGGGTCGAGAACTACGATGTGGACAGTGTATGGCGTGTCATCCTGGTTGGCCACACGGAGGGCCAAGGGTCCTCGCGATTGCAAGCAACCCGCCATAAGGAACGCAGCGGCGATCAAGACACCAAGAAGCCGCCTGTTCATGCTTGCCGCCTCCCGCGCCCCCGAGCGACCGCAGCTACACAGGCCGCGGCAATCATGAAAAGTGATAGGGCGCCAGGGGTGCGTGCTTCCACCGGCTGGATGGATGCCGCCATAGGTTCCGCCTCTAGAATGCGGAGAAGGACATTCTCATCCGGTCGCCAGCCATCATCGGTATTTCCGAATTGGACGATTGCCGCGCCAGTCAACGGGACCCAGACATCCGTCGAATTGGGGTCGACGCCCGGCCCGATAAACATCGCCTTGGCGCTGCCCGGCGGAAGCAGCGTGCTCACCTCGGAAGGGATGGTAATGTTCACGAAGCTCGTGCGACCTTGGGCGTCCCAGATTAATAGCGTCCCTGAGCTCTTGACAGGACTTTCAATCGACAACGTGACGCGGCGGGGCTCGACTGGCGAGGGCAGATGAAGCTGGGCCGCGTCCTCCGAACAATCGAGGCGACGGGCAGTGGCGAGGGTTGTCCGGCTCGTCAATGCGATCACGAAACATGGCCCTGGTGCGACGGATGCGGCGGCCTCGCCACTCTCATTCGTGCGCGAGCTTTGACTACGGTTCGCTGAATCGATGAGGAGCAGATTCGCATCCGGTATGCCTGGCGTGCCGCCTGTCAAAGCGAACCTGGCGGCGACACGGGGGACGCGAGCGATCGTCACGAAGGTCTCCGGCTGTTCACCCAGCTCAATCACGGCCGTTTCATGCTCGCCGGCGCTCACCTGGATCTTCCGCATCATGGGCGGCACGAGGATTTCGCCCGAGACGCTCGTGTAAGCGCGGAAATGGCGGTCGGGGTCGACTGACTCTGCGAGCGCCCTTTCGATGGGCTTCCCCCCGTCATCGGCGACGTGAACTCGGGCGAAGCTGTGCCGGTCGACGCTGAGGGTTCCCGCATCAACAGACGACGTTGAAACCTCGAAAGTACCGATTTCGTAGGAGATATCATCGAAGATGGCGATGGCGACGTACCGGCCGGGCGGCGCCAAACCGGAAACCTCGGAGGCGGTCGACGGATAGACCAGATGGCCCCCCCATCCATCACCGGCCGATCGGACCGCCACGGCGAAGTGCTCCGACGCTGGCGCCCCCGTGATCCCGACTCGCCACGGCACCGCATCTGCGTCGGCAGACGCGATCCGGAAGGAGGCTGCCTCCGTGTTGGCGTTAAGCATTCCCGCCCAGGTTGCAGGCACATAGCGGGACCCCGCGGAGAGGGTTGCGAAGTATTCGCCTGGCGGAAGTCGAACGGCGAACTGCCCCGCGCTGTCGGTCAGAACTGCCCCGGGAAGGAGATAGCGAAGATGAAGGGGGCCCGTAAGTTGAAGACTTGCGTTCACGACCGGCAACTCAGTCCCTTCGTAACGGGCCGACCCATTCAGCCAAACCCCACCGGGCGCAGGCTGCAGGAGGAATTCACCGGGCACGGCCTCGGCCTTCACGTAGTGGCGGACAGTCTCGTGATATGGCGCGGTCACGTCAAGGCGCGCCAATTCAGGGATGTCCGTTAGGGTGGCGAAGCCCGCCCCGTCCGTTGTCGCCGACCCTTGCTGAACCCCTTCGGCACTTAGAATTGCAACGCGAGCGCCGGGGATTGGCTCCCCAGTTGTGGCATCCCGCACGACAACGGTACTCGAAGCGGCTGCGATAGGGAGAGCAATGATAGCGATTAGAACGAACGGGGCGAGGCTGCGCATCCTTACTCCTCGGAACCGTAGCAGTAACAGTTCTTCATGTTGTTCCCGACGATGTTGTAGTCGGGCTGCGCCCAATAGGTCACGCCCGTCCACGCATCGTAGTAGTTCATGATGCCATCGCCTTCCCAGCTGTAGGTCCCGCGGTCGAGCGCGTTGAAGTTGTGGCTGATCTCGTGCTGGACGATCTCATCGTTGTCCCACTTCGCGCAGCCACCCCAGCATTGATAGGAGGTGCCGATCGCGAACCAGTGGTCCGGTTCTGCGATGCCGTTGTGGTCCATCGTCTGGACCCAGCCCCACGTCAGTTCCCAGCGCTGGGTCTGGTAGCTCGTGGAACATTGGCTCGGATTGAGGATGTCGGCCTCGATGTCATCGAGCAGGACGTAGGCGTCCACGCTCGTGCCTTCATCGGCGGCGTTCCAGCAGTTGTTGATGACGCACTGCCGGCCCATGGTGACGCCAAACGTGGACTGGAATCGGTCGAGCGCGGTGCTGGTCTTCGTCCAGCTGCATCCGCCAGAGGGTGCGTGGTAGGAGTGACGGGTTGGTCGTGCTTCGCCCCGCGCCGAATGTTCGCCACCTACGCCCTGCACGACCTTTGCCGAACTGGTCACAAGGCTTCCCCCGTCACCCACATCCTCGCCGCTTCGAGCATCGCGAAATTTTTCATCAGAAAAATTTCGCCCCGGGCAACGATGTGTCGACGTGTCGCTTCTGCGATAGATGTCACGCTCGAAGTCGCCGCAGCGACTTCGTGAGGGTCTAGAAGATGGCCGGCTCCCGATACTCCCCGTAGACCTTCACCATCGCCTCGCGGATCTCACCAAGGGTCGCGTACGCGGCCGAGGCGCGGATGAGGTAGGGCATCAGGTTGTCTCCCGTGCGGTCGCAGGCCACGACGAGCGCGTGGAGGGCATCGTCGACCTTCTTCTGGTCGCGGGTGCGCTTGATCCGGGCTAGGCGTTCGAGCTGGCGCTTTTCGCTCTCTTCGCCGATCTTGAGGATGTCGGCGGGTCCTTCGTCGGCGCTCACGTAGTCGTTCACGCCGACGATGATGCGGTCCCTCTTCTCGATCTCCTTGACGTAGCGATAGCTGGACTCCGCGATCTCGCGCTGGAACCAGCCCTTCTCGATGCCGGCGACGACGCCGCCGATGCGCTCGATCTGGTCGAAGTATCTGTTCGCCGCCTCCTCCATCTCGTTGGTCAGCGTCTCGACATAATAGGAGCCGCCGAGGGGGTCGATCGTGTTGGCGACGCCGCTCTCGTACGCGAGGATCTGCTGCGTGCGCAGCGCGATGCGGACCGCCTTCTCGGTGGGGAGCGCGAGGGCCTCGTCGACACTGTTCGTGTGCAGCGACTGCGTCCCACCGAGCACGGCGGCCAACGCTTGGAGCGTCGTGCGCACGATGTTGTTCTCCGGCTGCTGCGCCGTGCACGAGACGCCGGCGGTCTGCGTGTGGAAGCGGAGGATCCACGCGCGCGGGTTCTTGCACCCGATCTCGTCGCGCATGAAGCGCGCCCAGATGCGGCGCGCCGCGCGGAACTTGGCGATCTCCTCGAAGAAGTCGTTGTGGCTGTTGAAGAAGAACGACAGGCGCGGGCCGAACTCATCCGGGTCCAGGCCGCGCTCCTTGGCCATCCGCACGTAGGTCATGCCGTTCGCGAGCGTGAACGCGAGCTCCTGCTGCGCGGTGCTGCCTGCCTCGCGGATGTGATAGCCGCTGATCGAGACGGTGTTCCATTGGGGAACGTGCTTCGTGCCGAACTCGAACGTGTCCAGCACGAGGCGAAGGCTTGGCGCAGGCGGGAAGATGAACATCTTCTGCGCCTGGTATTCCTTGAGGATATCATTCTGCGTCGTGCCTGCGAGCGACTCGAACGCGAAGCCGCGCTTCTGCGCGGCGGCGAGGTACATGGCCCAGACGATCGGCGCGGGGCCGTTGATCGTCATCGACACGCTGACCTTGTCGAGCGGGATCCCGTCGAAGAGCGTCTCCATGTCCTGCGCGGTGTCGATCGCGACGCCGACCTTGCCGACCTCGCCCTGCGACCACGCGTGGTCGCTGTCGAAGCCTTGCAGCGTGCAGAAGTCGAAGGCGGTGCTCAGGCCGGTCTGGCCCTGCGAGAGGAGGAACTTGAAGCGCTCGTTGGTCTCCTCGGCGGTGCCGAAGCCCGCGAACTGGCGCATGGTCCACAGGCGGCCGCGGTACATCGTGGGCTGGACGCCGCGCGTGAACGGGAACTCGCCCGGCATGCCGAGCTCCTTCGCAGGGTCGAACCCATCGAGGTCCCACGGGCCATAGAGTCGCTCGACCGGCTTGGACGAGGCGGTGACGAACTCCTTGCGGCGCTCGGGCGCCTTTTCCAGCGACTTCTTGAGCGTGGTCTCCTCCCATCGCTTCTTCTCGCCGGCCAGGTCCTTCGTCATCGCGTTTCCCAGACCTCGTGCGGGCTATAAGGGCTGTGGCCCGGGATGCACCACGGGCGATCCGAGTCCACTACATGGTCTCCTTCGGGATCGGGATAGGGAATGGGGTCGGCGAAGGAACGCAGCGTCCTTCGTCCAACCCCCACCCCTACCCATCTCCCGAAAGCGACAACGGAGAGCGGGCCATCCAAAGACGAACGAGGAGTTGCTGGGAGAAGCCTTCAAAGCAAGCCCGGCCTCATCCGCGGTGCATGGGCCTCGTGCTCGTCGGCTTCGACGGAAGCCCCTCCTCGCGCCGCGCGACCGAGCTCGCGGCGCGCCGCTCCCGCGCGCACGGCGACGAGCTCGCCCTCGTCACGGTCGTCCCGCGGCAGGTCATCGACTCGTCGCTCGCGGATCTCATGCCCGCCGGTTTCCAGCTCCCGCCCGAGCTTTCGCGCACGTTCCACGAGAACGCCCGGACGCGCCTGGAAGAGGTCGCCGCGGCGCTGCGCCAGGGCGGCGCGAAGGTGCAGACGCACGTGCGCGCGGGCGACGCGGGCGCGACGCTCCTGCAGATGAGCGAGGAGCTGCACGCGGCGGAGCTCGTCATCGGCCAGAAGGCGTTCGAGGACCCACGGCAGCCGATGGGGCGCAACGCCGCCCTCGTGCTGCGCGGCGCGAAGGTGCCCGTCACGATCGTCCCCTGAGGTGCGCGCCTGTCCGCTCCGCTCGCCGGCATCCACGTCCTCGACCTCTCGCGCCTCCTGCCGGGCCCGTTCCTCACGTCGCTCCTCGCGGACCTGGGCGCCGACGTCGTGAAGGTGGAGCCGCCCGGCGTCGGCGACGAAGCGCGCCTCCTCCCCTACGCGTTCGACGCGGTGAACCGCGGCAAGCGAAGCCTCGTCGTGGATCTCAAGAGCCCGCGCGGCGCGGAGGTCGTCCTGCGGCTCGCCGCGCGCAGCGACGTGCTCGTCGAGAGCTTCCGCCCGGGGGTCCTGGAGCGCCTCGGCGTGGGGGACGCCGCCCTCGCGGCCGCGAACCCGCGCCTCGTCCGCTGCGCGCTCGTCGGTCACCCGCCGGGTCCCTACCGCGACGACGTCGGTCACGACCTCAATTACCAGGCCCTCGCAGGGATCCTTTCCCTCTCCCCGACCTCGCCCGCTCCTCCGTCCCAGACCGCCGACCTCGGCGGCGCGCTCTACGCCGCGACCGGCATCCTTGCCGCGCTCTACGAGCGCGAGCGCACGGGGCGCGGCGCCCGCATCGAGGTCGCGCTCGCCGACGCCGCGCTCGCGTTCAACGTCCTCCCGCTCGCGCGCGCTGCGGCGCACGCCGAAGAGAACGGCGTCTGGGAGCTGTCAGGCTCGGCACCGTGCTATCGCCTGTATCGCTGCGCAGACGGACGCCAGGTCGCGCTCGGAGCGCTCGAGCCGCGCTTCTTCGCGCGCTTCGCGCAGGCGACCGGCGCGCGTGAAGAGCTCCAGTTCGACGCGTCGCCGGAGGCGCACGCCGAGATGGAGGCGCTCTTCTCGAAGCGCACCGCCGCCGAGTGGGTCGCGACGCTGCGGGCGGCTGGCGTGCCGGCGACCCCCGTGCTCGCGCCCGCGGAGGTGGGCGTGCTTCCCTGCGCGGCGCATCCGCTCGCGCGCCCGCCGCGCGCGGCCGCGCCCGCGCCGGAGCTTGGAGAGCACACCGAAGCCATCTTGCGCGAGGCCGGATTCGGGGACGACGAGGTGCGCGCCCTGCGAGCGGCGCGCGCGGTGGAGTGAGATCATGAAGCACGGTGCCCTTCGCGACGCGCTCGTCCTCGTCGGCGTCTTCGCCGGCCTCCTCCTCGGCCTCTATCTCCTGCTGGGGACGTGGCCGCCCGCCGTCATCGTCGAATCGGGGAGCATGATGCACGCCGACGACGAGGTGAGCTACGGCCGCTTCGGCACGATCGACCCGGGCGACCTCGTCCTCGTGAAGAAGGTCGGCAGCGTCGACGACGTGACGACCCTCGTCGAAGGCGGGCGCGACCGCTACGGGAAGCCAGGCGACGTGATCGTCTACCACAAGGGGATCGACCCTGACGGCACTCCCATCATCCACCGCGCCGTCGCCTACATCGAGGTCGTGGCCGACGGCTACGACGTGCGCTGGTCCGACGAGGGCGCGTGCGAAGGAGGCGCGACGAAGACGCAGCGCGACGGACACGCGTGGTGCCACTACGGGCCCGAGGGCGTGTACATCCCGAGCGTGCCCGTGCGGGGCGTGACGCCGACCTCGCCGTATCGCGCGCCGGCGAGCGGGTTCATGACCAAGGGCGACAACCCTGTCACGAACCGGCAGACCGACCAGGAAAGCCGCCTCTCGCAGAACGCGACGCGCGTCGCCGTTCCCGTGCCGCTCGAATGGATCGAAGGCAAGGGGCGCGCCGAAGTGCCTTGGCTCGGACTCATCAAGCTCTCGCTCGCGGGCAAGCGCAACGAGGCGAACCCGCCGGCCGCGTGGGTGAAGGTCGGGAGCGCGTACGCGCCGAAGGATCTGTGGGTGATGCTCGGCGTGACGCTCTTCCTCGTCGTCGGCGTGCCGCTCCTCTACGACGGATACCGCGCGATGCAGAAGCGGCGCGGGCCGAAGGGGCCGACCTGAGAACGCTTATAAGCGACCCCCACGTCCGAGGCGCGATGGCGATCAAGTCCGCGGCCCTGCGCGATGCCATCGTGCTGGTCGCGGTGTTCGGGATCCTCCTGGGCGGCCTGTACGCCTACACCGGCACGTGGCCCCCCGCGGTCATCGTCGAGTCGGGCAGCATGATGCACGCCGACGACGAGGTCACGTACGGGCGGTTCGGCACGATCGATCCGGGCGACCTCGTCCTCGTGAAGGACGTGAAGACGATCGACGACGTCGTGACCACGGTCGAGGACGGCCACGAGCGCTACGGCAAGACGGGCGACGTGATCGTCTACTACCCCGCCAACAACCGAGCCCGCACGCCGATCATCCACCGCGCCGTCGCCTACATCGAGGTCGAAGGCCAGCCGGGCGCGGCCACCTACTACGTGCGCTGGCCCGCGGACAAGGCGTGCGAAGGCGGCGCGACGAAGGTGCCCGAGCGCAACGGGCGCGCCTGGTGCCAGTACGGCTCCGAGGGCGTGTACCTCCCCGGCCTCGTCCAGGGGTTCGGCTCCACCACGGCCGAGCCGGTCCCGTATCGCCCGGCCGCCTCGGGATTCATGACGAAAGGGGACAACCCCGTCACGAACACCCAGACGGACCAGCTCTCCGGCCTCTCGCACGACGATCGTGGGACCCCCGTGCCCGTGAAGGTCGAATGGATCGAAGGCAAAGGGCGCGCGGAGCTCCCCTGGCTCGGCCTCATCAAGCTCGGCCTCGCGGGCCGCCCGAACGAGGCGAACCCGCCGCACGCGTGGGTGAAGGTCGGCAGCGCGTACGCGCCCAAGGACCTCTGGGTCATGCTCGGCGTCACCCTCTTCCTCGTCGTCGGCGTGCCCCTCATCTACGACGGCTACAAGGCCGTCCAGAACCGCCGGCTCTCGAAGGCGCTCCCAGGAGCGCCCGGCGATATCATCGCGCAGCCGACGCCCCACGGAAGCGTGCGCCTCGCGTGGGGCTATCAGGGCGGCGAAGTCCACTCGTTCCGGGTCTACCGGGGCGACCTGCGCGTCGCGAGCACTCCGGTCCCCGAGTGGGAGGACCTCACGGCGCAAGCCGGCTCCTCGTACACGTACAGCGTGAGCGTCGTGAACGAGTTCGGGAACGAGGGGCCGCGATCGCCCGCCGCAGCCGTGACGCTTCCACCGCCCGCTGAGACGGTCTGACCGTCGACGCCGCGTGACATCATCTGAGGGCCTTTCTCTTCGCAGGCGAAGCCACGGAGGGCCACGGAGATGGAGAGACAACAGAAAGCCTCCCCGTCTCCGTGGCCCTCCGTGGCTTCGTTTTCGACCGAAAGAGAGCCTACGCTTCGTTTTCAACAAGGAGAGAGCCTACGACGCGGCGGCCTCGCGCACGCGCGGGTTGTGCGGGTCCGTCCGGATGCCGTGGATCGTGCGGCAGCTCTCGCCGGGCGCCGCGCCGCACGTGGGGCACTCGATCGAGGACCAGGCGGGCTTCGCGCGCACATGCCAGGCTCGTGCTCCCCGACAGATGAGGCCTGCGGGGAAGCGTGCCCGGAAAAGCGAAAGTCGGGCTATTTCTCATCGAGCAGGAGCACGTTCCCCTTCGACGTCACGTTCACGGGCCCGTCGATCGCGAGCGCGGCGCGCGCCTCCAGGGTCTTGAGCCCCTGCACGCGCGCGATGTCGTCCGAGCTGAGCTCGCTCACGGCGCGCGCGACGGTCTTCCCTTCGCAGACGACGGCGACGACGCTTTCCACGTCGAACTGCCCCTTCACGCCCACGACGCCCGCAGGCAGCAGGTGCTTCCCGGCGGCGAGCGCGCGCGCGGCGCCCGCGTCCACGTGCACCTCGCCCTCGGCTTTCGCGAGCAGGAGCCATCGCCGCGCGCCGGTCGCTCGCGCCTGCGGCACGAAGCGCGTGCCTACAGCTTCGCCCGCAGCGATGCGGCGCAGGATGTGGGCTTCGCGGCCGGGCGCGATGACGACCTCGGTGCCGTTCTCCATGGCGAGCGCGGCGGCGTCGAGCTTGGAGGCCATGCCGCCGCGGCCGCCGCTCGATGTCTTCGCGCTGGCCATGGCGCGGATGCGATCGTCGACCTCGCGCACGATGGGCACAAGTTCCGCGCCAGGCTCGCCAGGCGCCTTCGTGTAGAGCCCCTTCACGTCGCTCAGGATCACGAGGAGGTCCGCCTCCAGCTTGGTCGCGACGAGCGCGGAGAGGCGATCGTTGTCTCCGAAGCCCGCGTCGATCTCGCTGATCGAGACGGTGTCGTTCTCGTTCACGATCGGGACGACGTTCATCTCCAAGAGCTTCAGCATCGCGGCGCGCATGTGGAGATAGCTTTCGCGGCGCGCGAAGGTATGGTACGTCAACAGGACCTGCCCGACGGGGCGCCCGCGCCGCGCGAACGCGGCGGCCCAGTCCTGCATGAGGCGCGGCTGGCCCACGGCCGCGGCGGCCTGGCGCACGCGCACGTCGCGCGGCTTCTCGTGGAGGCCGAGCATGTGGCGGCCGGTGCCGATCGCGCCCGATGTGACGAGGATGACCTGGTGTCCCGCGTCGACGAGGTCGAGCATCTCGTCCGCGATGGTCGCCATGTACCAGGGATCAGGACGGCCAAGGTCCCCGCATATCGTGTTGGTGCCGATCTTGACGACGATGCGGCGCTTGGCAGGCACGACGGCTGGATGCGGCCCGGAATGGAATGAATCCTGCGCTCATCCCACGCGCGCGAAGGAAAGATCGAAGCCGCTCACAGCGCCGCCCCGGGCGACCGGCCGCGCGTGCGCCATGAGCGGGAGCGCGCCGTCGCTCGTCTGGGCGAGGACGCTGGATGCCGCGGTGCCGCCCATGGCGCTGCCGCGGATGCTGGAGACGACGTGCCTGTCGCTACTGACCCCGAACATCCCCCATTGGCCATCGCCCAGCGTGCTCGTGCCCGTCGTCGGCTGGCCCACCATCTCGAAGCCGCCGCCTGCCGCGCCGATGACGATGTGCTCGCCGCCGGTCGGGAGCGTTTCTGCCGTCGTATCCGAGAGCGCGACTCGCGGCAGGCCGAGGCCGGTCAGCGCATCGACGATCGTGCGCGGTTGCGCGAGCGCGAAGAGGGGGATCGTGTAGTCGGCGATGCCGGGCTGTCGCCACGCAGGGGGCGCGAGGACATCGAGCTCGCCGTACGAGAACCATGCCTCGCCCGTCTCCACGCCATCGACCTGGGAGCCCGCGCAGTGGACGCTCACGATCCAGAACACCGACGTGAGCGACGTCTCCGCGCTTCGGGGCTGGAAGCCAGCGGGGAGAAGCTCACGCGCCTCGCTCGCAAGGACGGGGAAGCTCCCGCTGAGGTTCTGGCAGCCCGAAAGCGCGAGCGCGGGCGGGTCGCCCGTCGCGCCGCCCGCGGGGATGGTGACCAGGGAGGGCGTCAGGCACCCGGCGAAGACCAGGGCGAGAAGGATCGCGCGCATGGGTGGCGAACGCTCTCACACGGCATGAGCGAAGTGCAAGCCTGTGGCGGCATCTGGCGGCGAAGGGTGTCCCCGAACGTTGATGGCCACCCGGGCGCGTGCGCGTCCCTATGGTCGGCGAAGGACTCGAATGGGACGACTGGGTCGGGCTCGCGCTCGCGATCGTCGCAGGGATCCTCTTTTTCATCGCGCTCCGCGCGTACCGTCGCACCCGAACGACGCGCGTCCTGCTGTTCGCCGCAGCGTTCGGCATGTACTTCGTGAAGGAGCTCGTCGGCGGTGCAGGCCCCGTCCTTCCCGTAGGCGAAAGCCTCGTGGACACTGTCGAGCTCCTGGCCGACGCGTCGGTGCTGCTGCTCTTCTTCCTTGGCACGACCCGCCCGTGAGGCGCGCATGCCCCACGACCCGCTCGAGCTCGAGACGCGACGCACGCTCTACCAGTTCATCGTGCGCCATCCGGGGAAGTACCTCCGCGAGCTGCAACGCGAGCTCGGCATGGCGATGGGGGCGCTGGAGCACCACCTGCGCGAGCTCGAGGCCGCAGGGCTCGTCACCGTGCAGAACGAGGAGCACAAGCGCTTCTTCTCGGCCGACCTGCCGCGCGCGGACAAGCCCATCCTCGGGCAGCTCCGCCAGGCGCTCGCGCGGCGCGCGCTCGTCGTGCTTCTGACCCGTGGCCCATGCACGAAGACGGCCCTCCTCGACGCGCTCGGCGTCTCGGCGAGCACGCTGAACTACCACCTGAAGCGGCTCGTGGAGACGGGCATCGTCGAGGCCGGGAAGGAAGGGCGCGAGGCCGTCTACGCCGTGCGCGACCCCGGCACGATCGTGCGGCTCCTCTCCTGCTATCGTTCGAGCCTGCTCGACCGCCTGGTCGATTCGTTCCTCGACGGGATCGAAGCGATGCGCTGACAGCGACCAGCGTCCCCAAGCCTTGACGCATCCGCGCGGCCCATGGGCCCCCATGCAACGGACCCTTCTCCTCGCCGCGACGGTCGTCGCCCTGGCGCTCGCGGGCTGCGCGCAACCGGCGCCCAGCACCGAGCCACCGGCGTCGACGCCCTCGTCGTCGCCCACTCCCTCGCAGACGCCGTCGGCCACCTCGCCCGCACCCACCTCGGCCCCGCCCACGACGCCGGCGACCTCGTCGCCCACGCCGCCATCACCGCAAGGGCAAGCGCCGTCCTATGCGACGGTGAAGGACTCGGACTTCGTCGCCGGACGAACGATCGACAACCCGTTCCTCCCGATGCCACATGGCGCCACGTGGACGTTCCGCGGGCACGAGGACGACGAGGACACGCGCATCGAGGTCCGCGTGCTCGACGAGCTCCGCACCGTGAACGGCGTGCAGGCGACCGTCCTTCGCGACACCGAGTACGACGAGGACGATGAGATCCTCGAGGACACGTACGACTGGTTCGCGCAGGACAAGGACGGCAACGTCTGGTACCTGGGCGAGGCCACGACCGCCTACGAGGACGGCGGGACGAGCCACGACGGCTCGTGGGAGTGGGGCGTCGATGGCGCGCAGGCAGGCATCGTCATGTGGGCCCACCCGGCCGTCACGGGCGAGCCCTACTTCCAGGAGCACTACCCGGGCCACGCGATGGACCAGGGCCAGGTACTCGCCCTGGGAGAGAGCGTCACCGTCCCGACGGGGACCTACCAGGACACGGTGGAGACGCGCGAGACGAACGCGCTCGAGCCTGGCCACGAGGAGACCGCGTGGTACGTGCGCGGCATCGGCGTCGTCCTCAAGGAATCGAAGGACGGCTCGCGCGAGGAGCTCCTGGCGAGCTCGCTTGTGAGCCCGGCGTCCTGAGCCCCACGTCGAGCACCATGTGGTCCGACGCAGGCGAAGGCAATGCGCGGCGCCGCTCGCCGGCGCATCCGGCCAACACGAGAGCGCAGCGCATCAGCGCGAGAGCTCGTCGCTCCACGCCGCATCCGGGCGCGAGGCGTGCTTGAAAGACTTGGGGTCCTTCCCCTGGTAGGCGCTCGCCACGTGGCCTTCGCCAAGGAGGACCCACTTCGTGGTCGTGAGCCCGTCCATCCCGACGGGGCCGCGCGCGTGGATCTTGCTCGTGGAGACGCCGACCTCGGCGCCGAGTCCGTAGCGGTAGCCGTCGGCGAAGCGCGGGCTCGCGTTCACGAACACGCCCGCGCTGTCGACGCCGGCCACGAAGCGGCGCGCGGCCTCCTTGTCCTCCGTGACGATGGCGTCGGTGTGGCGCGATCCGAACGCGTTGACGAACGCGACGGCCGCATCGACGCCGTCGACGAGCGCGACCGCGATACGGAGGTCCCCGAACTCCACGCCGAAATCCTCCTCGCGCGCGGCCGTCGCGGCGCCCGCGGGCACGAGCTCCAGGATCTCCGGCGCGGCGCGCACCTCGACGCCGGACTTCGCGAGCGCCTCCACAAGCGGCCTCACGAGATGCTTCGCGCCGGCATCGACGAGAAGCGTCTCGGCCGCGTTGCAGGCGCTCGGGTTGTCGACCTTCGCGTCGAGCGCGATCCGCACCGCCTTCGCGACGTCCGCCGCCTCGTGCACGTACACGTGGCACACGCCCGCCGCGTGGCCGAGCACGGGGATGCGCGTGGAGTCCATCACGTGACGCACGAATTCGGAGGATCCGCGAGGGATGACGAGGTCCACGAGGCCGTCGAGCTTGAGCACGGCGTCGACCTCGGCGCGGCCTTCCAGGAGCTGCACGGAGTCCGGCTCGAAGAGGGCCGCGCGCATCGCGTCCACGATCGCCCTGTTCGTGCGCTCCGCCTCGCGCCCGCCCTTGAGGAGCGCCGCGTTCCCGGTGCGAAGAGCGAGCGCAGGGATCTGGATCGCGGCGTCGGGGCGCGACTCGAACACGCACGCGACGACGCCGAGCGGCACGCTCACCTGGTAGAGGCGCAGGCCGTCGTCGAGGAGCGTGGAGCGCAGCGTGCGCCCGAGAGGATCCGGCATGTGCGCGAGGCTGCGCACGCCCTCGAGCGTGAGCCGCAGCTTCTCGGGCGAGAGCTTCAGGCGATCCAGGAGTGGCTTCGCAAGATCCGCGCGCTCCGCGTCGCGCAGGTCCTCCGCGTTCGCGGCGAGGATCGGGCCTGTCGCGCGCTCGATCGCGCCCGCGAGCGCGAGCACGCCCTGCGCCCGCTGCGCATCGCTCGTGGCTTGCAGGCGCAGCGCGGCCGCCCGCGCGCGCTCGGCCTTCCCGCGCACCGCGTCCGTCATCGAGGGCAAGTGGAAGGCATGGCTCATGAGCCTTGGCCACCTTGCCCCCGCGTGGAGCCGCGCTTCTTTGGCACGCAGGCCCAGTGGCGCCGCTGGCTCGCGAAGCACCACGCAGCGGCGAGCGAGCTCGTCCTCGGATTCTACAAGGCCGCGGCCGGCAGGAAGGGGATCACGTACCAGCAGGCGCTCGACGTCGCGCTCTGCTTCGGGTGGATCGACGGCGTCCGACGATCGCTTGGCGACGAGGCGTGGTCGATCCGCTTCACGCCGCGCAGGCCGCGCAGCATCTGGAGCGCCGTGAACCTTCGCCGCGCGGAGAAGCTCAAAGCCGAAGGCAAGATGGCTGCTGCCGGCCTCGCCGCGTTCGAAGGGCGCGACCCGACGCGCGCCGGCTTGTACAGCTTCGAGAACAAGCCCAAGGCGCTCGCTCCCGCCTACGAGCGCGCGTTGCGGGCGGACGCGCGGGCGTGGGAGCACTGGAGCGCGTCACCGCCTGGCTATCGAAGGACGGCGACGTTCTGGGTGATGAGCGCGAAGCGCGAGAAGACGCGCGAGCGCAGGGCGGCCCAGCTCATCCGTTGGCACTCCGAAGGCAAGCGCATCCCTTCGCTCACGTCGCCCACGCGGAAGAAGGCCGGCTGACGCGGCTTTTTGCGTCTCCACGCCCATCGGCGACGGTGCGCCCCGGCCCCTCCGACGAGCAGCTCCTCCGCATGCTGCGCGAGGTCGAGGACGTCGAGGAGGCCGTCGCTGCGGATGTGGACGAGGGCGCGGACGTGGACGAGGGCGTGCCCACGCCGCCGGACCCGTGCCCCTTCTGCGGCGAGCCCGCGGAGCACCTGGGCCTCTGCCGCGTGTGCGAGATGGAAGGGTGCCTGCCGCCTGACGTGTGGTCGCCCGGAATGGGAGAGCCATGCCTCGGCGTATGCGTTCGGTGCGCGCGGCCGCTGCACCTGGCCTGCGCGGCGGAGGACGAGGCGGGGAACCCGCGCTGTCCAGGGTGCGCGTACTGAGGTCAGGCGGGCGCCGCGGTCGGCACGCTCGTGGTCGCCGTGACCTTCAGCTCCCTGCGCACGCGCGCTTCGAGGCGCGCGTGGTCGGCGTCGCTGATCCCGAGCGTCTGCTTGAGGCGGCGCACGGAGTTGGCTTCGGCGAGCGAGACGATCCCGTCGAGGAGCGCGCCTTCGAGGGCCGCCGTGTAGATCTCCTCGCGGCGGCGCTGCTCGTCGTCGATCACGCCCGTGACGGTCGCCGGCAGGAAGTGGTTCGCGATCACCTTGCCCAGGCGCGCGGTGAAGACGGAGGTCGCGGCGACGAAGACCGCGGCGACGCTGCCGGCGGCGGGGAGCGCGCCGAGGTACGTGGACTGGATGAAGTTCTCCGCGACGTTCTCCACGGTCGCGAACGTCACGAAGCCCAGCACGATGACGGAGCCCACGATGATGCCCTGCCTCGCGCGCACCTCGATGTCGAAGAGCTGGAAGCGCAGGGCGGCGAAGACGAGGAGCGAGAGCGCCACGAGGTCCCACGCGGCATGGAAGAGTCCGCGGAAGTCGGTGAACTCCTGGCCGTTGAGAAGGGGCGCGGTAGCGGCGCCGGTGATGGCGGCGACGAGGATCGAGGTGAGGAGGACGCGCGCCCAGTGGCGGAGCTCGGGCGTGCCGCCCCGAAGAGCGTGCCGGCCGCACCAGGCGGCGATGGCGAGGAAGGCGACGGCGGCTGCGATGGCGAGGAGCGTCGTCGTGACGTTCCCGACGAAGTCGAGGCCGAGGATCAGCTTCACGACGTCCTGGCCGGAGTGGAACGCGCCTTCGAGGGCAAAGGCGGTCGCAAGGAGCGCGAACTGCGCGCGGCGCAGCGGCGCGGGCGTCGTGAACGCCTCGCGCGCGAGGACGAACGTCGTCGCGGCGAAGGCGAGGAAGGTGAGATAGAATATGCCGGTCGCCAGGGGCGTGAGCGAGAAGTCGACAAAGAGCGCGCCCGGTCGCGCCGCGTTCAGCGCGAAGAGGCCGACCGTGGGGAGCGCGCCCACGAGGGCGAGCGCCCATCCGATGCGCCGATCGACGCTCTTGCCCATGAGGAGCGCGGGCGCGATCGCGACGAGCGGTCCCCAGAGCATGTAGATGTACGCGCCGCTGCGGAAGGCCTGCGTGATGACCTCGACGTCGGTGCTCGCGTAGATGACGACCGCGGCGACGGTGCCAAGCGCCTGCTGGATGAGGATCCCCGCCAAGGCGACGCTCCCCCAGGAGAGGCGCGGGGCCTGGAAGAAGAAGCCGACCAGGGCGACGCAGGCGGCCGCATAGGCCAGCCAGATCCCCTGGATGACGGTGATCGGCAGGCCCACGCTCGACGAGACCCGGAAGAGGCCCTGAACCTTTCCGTCCACTTGCTCTCCAGTTCCGGTCGTCCGGAAAGCGACCCTCAGCGCCCCTTGAAGTCGGGCTTCTTCCGGGCGAACATGCTGCTCACGCCCTCCAGCGTGTCCTCCGTCGAGGCGAGCACCCCGAAGGCCGCGACCTCCATCTCCATGCCGTGCGCGGTGTCCGTCGTGAGGGAGGCGTTCAGGAGCTGCTTTGTGAACTTGAGCGCGATCGGCGCGCGCGTCGCGAGCTCCGCCGCCAGCGCCTGGACGTCCTTCTCGAACGTCTCGTTCTCGAACACGCGGCAAACGAGCCCGTAGCGGAACGCGGTGTCGGCGTCGAATCGGTCGGCAAGGAGCGCGATCTCCTTCGCGTGCGCAAGGCCGATGATCTTCGGAAGGCGCTGCGTGCCACCCATCGCGGGAAGGAGCCCCAGCGTCACCTCGGGCAGGCCGAACTTCGCGCGCCGAGCGGCGACGCGCAGGTCGCAGGGAAGCGTGAGCTCGAGGCCGCCCCCGAGCGCCATGCCGTTCACGGCGGCGATCACGGGCTTCCCCATCTTCTCGATCTGCAGGCACATCAGGTGGCCCTGGCGCGCGACCTCGGAGACCTTCGCCGGCGTCATCTCGCCCACGTCCGTGAGGTCCGCCCCGACGCAGAACGCCTTGTCGCCGGCGCCCGTGAGCACGACGACGCGGACGCGCTCATCGTCCTCGAGCTGCTGGAACGCCGCGCGGAGGTCCTTCACGAGCTGCGCGTTGATGGCGTGCAGCCGATGCGGCCGGTTGAGCGTGAGCGTGGCGACCTTCGCCGCCTCGTCCACGTCCACGAGCACCGTCTCGTAGCTCGCGATGCCGCCCTTGCCGCGCGAGGTCCCGTGCTCGTAGAAGCCGCGGCCGGTCTTGCGCCCGAGCTGCCCCTTCTCGACGAGCTCCACGAGCGATTCGTACGGTTTCACGAGCGGGTGGCTCGTGGCCTCCTCCATGCGCAGGAGCGTCTTCAGCACGACGTCGAGGCCGACCTCGTCCGCCCACTCGAGCGGCCCCTTCGGGAACGCGGTGCCGTGACGCATCGCGAGATCGATCTGGGCGGCAGAGGCGACGCCCTGCTCGACGAGCTTCGCCGCCTCGTTCGCGACGACGCTCATCACGATCGCGGGATCGAAGTCCTTCGCCTGCTCCGCCGTGAGCGGCGCGGCCATCTTCCCTTCGTGCCAGCGATAGAAGCCGAGCCCCGTCTTCTTGCCGAGATCCCCCCTCTCCACGTTGCCGCGCAGGCTCGCGCTCGCCCTGTACGCGTCCCCGAGCCGGCTCGCGATGTAGTCGCTCGCGTGCGTGCCGACGTCGAGGCCCGTGTAGTCCGCGAGCTCAAAGGGGCCCATGGGGAAGCCAGCCTTGAACTTCATCGCGGCGTCGATCGACTCCATCGGCGCGAGCTTCGCCTCGGCCGCCATCACGCCGGCGCCGACCCAGACGCCGATGAGGCGGGAGGTGACGAAACCAGGAGTATCCTTCGCTAGGGTCACGGTGGTCTTGCCGAGCTTCTTCGAGACGTCCTGCACGGCCTTCAGCGCCTCGGGCGAGGTGTCGGGGCCGGGGATGATCTCGATCAGGTCCATGAGGAGCACGGGGTTGAAGAAGTGCATGCCGACGAGGCGCTTCGGGTCGCGCAGCTTCTCGCCGATCTCGCGGATGCGCATCGCGCTCGTGTTGGATGCGAAGACCGCGCTCGCGGGCGCGAATCCTTCGACCTCGGCGAACACCTTCTGCTTGAGGTCGAGGCGCTCGGGCACGGCCTCGATGACGAGGTCCGCGCTGGAGACGGCCTCGCCGAGGCTCGTCGTCGCCTTGATGCGCGCGAACGCGGCGTCGGCCTCTGCGCGCGTCGCCTGCTGCTTCGCGACGAGCTTGTCGAGCGACGCTCGCACCTTCTTCATCGCGTTCTGCAGCACGTCGTCGCTGATGTCGCGCAGGCGCACGTCGAACCCCTTGAGCGCGGCAAGCTCTGCGACGCCGTGACCCATGTCGCCCGCACCGAGCACCGCGATGATCCGAACCTCAGGCATGCGGGCGCGATGTGCCGGCCCGGGAAAAGGGCTTCTCCAGTTCCTGGGCCGGAAAGTTTCCGCGAACTCGCGCTTCCGAACGGCCCGGGATCCGCGGACCCGCGGAAACTCGTCGAAGGATCAGGGAAGCCACGCATGCACCGTGCGCAGCCGCGCCTCCAGCTCGCGCCACGGGCGCCGCCCCTGGATCGCGTCCTCGGGCGCGGGGTCGGGCGCGCCCGCGAGTGCCGCGGCGGTGGCGGCGGCGCATGTGGCCATCGCGCCGAGGTCGTATCCGCCCTCGAGGATCGCGGCGATGCGAGGCTGGACGGCGCGCAGGCGCGTAATACACTCGTAATACGTGCTCGAGACGAGGGCGAGGTTGCCCAGGGGATCGGCGTGGTGCGCGTCGAAGCCGGCGCTCACG
>DATLCC010000095.1:0-31453 GCA_035526585.1 Thermoplasmatota archaeon
CGCGTCCGCGCGGGATGCGGGCGGCGCGAGGCCCAGGAGCACGAGGGCGAGCGCGAGCGCGATGGGCCTGGCCATGGACGGTTCCCCGCCGGAGAGCCGTCGAACGAGGTAAATCCGTGCCGGGTGAGACCATGTGCTTCAAGGTGGGCCCCTCTCTCTCGGAGCCGTGGAATCGCCCGCGCTGCGCGTGCCGCTCTCGGAAGGCGAGCGCGTGCGCCGCGCGCTCCTCGACGAGGGCGCGCTGCGCCTCGACCTCAAGGTGCGCCGCGAAGGGGGCGAGCTCCTCCTTCCGCTCCTGGACGCCCACGCGCGCCTCGGCTTCCCCCTCGCGCGCGCGGTGTTCGAGCCCGTCGAGGAGGAGCCCCGCCATTACGCGCAGCGCCTCGCGCACCTGCCTGCCGCGGTGCAGGCGCTCCTGCCGTCGGCCTTCGACGTGATCGGCGAGGTCCTTCTCGTGAAGATCCCGGATGCGCTCGCGCCCTACGAGAAGGAGATCGCAAAGGCGCTGCTTGACACGACACCCCGCGTGCGCACCGTCGCGCACGACGAGGGCGTGACGGGGGAGCTGCGCGTGCGCGCGCTGCGCGTGCTCGCGGGCGACCCGGACACGCGCACCGAGCACGTGGAGCACGGCGTGCGCATCCGCGTCGATCCGGCCACGTGCTACTTCTCGCCGCGCCTCGCCACCGAGCGACGCCGCGTCGCGGGGCTCGTGGCGCCGGGCGAGCGCGTCGTGGACCTCATGGCGGGCGTCGCGCCCTTCGCGCTCGTGGTCGCGAAGCATTCGCAGGCGGCGCGCGTCGATGCGGTCGACCTGAACGGGGCGGCGGTGGACTTCGCGCGCGAGAACGTGAAGCTCAACAAGCTGGAGACGCGCGTGTTCCCCGAGCACGCGGACGCGCGCGCGTGGGCGGCCGCGCATCCGGGCGTCGCGGACCGCGTCATCACGAACCTGCCGCACGGCGCGCACGCGTTCCTGGAGGACGCCTTGCGTGTCCTCAAACCCGAGGGAGTCTGGCATTACCATTGCATCCAGGCCGAGGACGCGCTCGGGCGCCACCTGGCCGAGCTCGCATCGCGCGCGTCGGATGCCGGCCGCGGACTCGTGGTGCAGGCGACGCGCGTCGTGAGGGCGTACTCGCCGCGCGAGCGGCACTACGCGGTGGACCTCGCGGTCGGGCCGCGGGTCGCAGACAGCGATGATTGACTTCGCCTTGCGAACGAAACCACGGAGGGCCATGGAAGTTGGGCCATTCATCCCTCCGTGGCTTCGTTTTCGCATACACAGCCCGAGGCGAGCGTTCATCCTGGGCGGGAGGTATCCGGCGACCGGGAGGCACCCGACCCATGCTCCGCCGCGTCCTCGCGCTCGCGCTATTTCCCGCCCTTGCCCTCGTTCCCGTCGTCGCCCACGCCGGCCTGTACGCGCCCGCGGAGGACGTGCTGATGTCGCACGAGGGCTCGTTCATGGAGGAGCCCGTCGACCTCGCCGCGACGTGCCCGGGCGGCTATTCCGTCGGCGCGGCCGCGCACGACATCGTGCCCGGCGACCTGCAGCCGGATGGGTCGTGGAAGATGTGGATGGAGCCCTTCGAGGACACGAACGGCAATGGCGTCTACGACGCGTACGACCCGCTCACGGCGGCGGACGGCGAGGTCGGCATGGACGAGCCGTTCACCGACGAGAACGGCAACGGAAAATGGGACGCGCCCTTCATGGCGGGCTACGGTCACGAGAAGGACGGCAACGAATACTACGTCGCCTCCGGCGTGCACGACCTCGTGTGGGCGCGCGCGCTCGCGATCACGTGCGGCGACGTCACGCTCGGCCTCGTCGCCGTGGACACGGTCGGCCTTTTCCGCGACTTCGTTCTCGGGGTCCGCTCTGCGGCCCCCTCGGAGTATGACCATGTCATCGTCTCCTCCACGCACACGCACGACTCGTTCGACACGATGGGGCTCTGGGGCGCGCACCAGCTCTCCGACGGGAAGCACCCGCGCGCGATGGCGCACATCCACGAGCAGATGCTCGCGGCGCTCACCGACGCGCTCGCGGCGCGCGAGCCGGTGGGCTCCGTGAAGCTCGCCTCCGCGCACACGATGGACGCGATCCCGTACGCCGGCAGCATCCAGACGGATCTGCGCGACCCGTTCGTCCTCGACGACAAGGTGGTCGCGCTGCAGTTCGCGGCACCGGATGGCGCCGCCATCGCGACGCTCGTGAACTGGGCGCCGCACCCCGAGACGCTCGCGGGCACGAAGAGCGAGCTCTCCAGCGACTACGCGCACTATCTGCGTCAGCGGATCGAGTCGCGCTTCGGCGGCACCGCGGTCTACGTGAGCGGCGCCGTGGGCGGCATGATGACGACGCTTGGCGCGAAGCCGAAGTATCCGGACGGCAGCTTCGTCCCCGACCACAGCTACGAGAAGGCGCGCGTCATCGGCGAGACCGCGGCCGACCTCGTCGCCGACGCGCTCGACGCCGGCCCGTCCTCCGCTGCGGACGGGCTTGCCCTGAAGACGCGCCTCTTCAACGTGCCCGCCGACAACGCCTTCCTCCTCGCCCTGAACTCGCTCGGCGTCCTCGACCACTCGACGGCGCTGGGCTTCACCGAGCTTCCCTCCACGGGCGAGCCGGGCGTCGTCGCGCCCGCGCCGTTCCTGCGCGCCGAGACGGACGTGCTCACCCTCTTCGCCGGCGACGAGAAGCTCCTCCAGGCCCTCACGGTGCCCGGCGAGCTTCTGCCCGAGGTGGCGTACGGGAACCCGCTCAAGCACGACGCCGAAGTCGACGTCAACAGCTGCTTCGCGTACAACCCGGTGAAATCGCTCTTCAACGACGGCCGCAACGGCAAGGTGGATCCCGCGACGGGCGTCAAGACGCCCGGCTGGGAGCGCGTCGAGGCGTCGAACCCGGCGTACCCCAAGGAGCCAGCGTTCGCGCGCATGACCACGGCGCGCCAGACGATGCTCCTTGGCCTCACGAACGACGAGCTGGGCTACATGGTGCCCGCGGACGACTTCGTGCCGGCCCAGATAGCGCCCGAGGTCTTCAGCGACGGCGTCGATCGCTGCGGCGACAACGACCACTACGAGGAGACGAACAGCGCCTCCTCCATGCTCGCGATGAGCGTTGCCGTGAACCTCGCCGAGATGCTCGATCCAAGCTACGTCCGCCCGCAGATGCCCTCGGAGGAGGCGGGTCTCCTCGCGAGCGGCGATGGCGTGTGGCTCGACACGAGCCGCTCCGGCGGCTACGAGCGCGAGGAGGACGCGCGGATCCAGGTGCCCGGGATCCCCGAAGGCGCTCCGGCGTGCTTCGGCTTCCTCAATGGCTCCAACGAGGACATCGGGCAGGAGCCCAGCGAGGACGCGCGCGGGCTCTGGGTCGACATCGACGGCGACTGCGCCTTCGGTCCCCGGGACGGCGTCGTCTTCGCCGACATGTGGGCGACGAGCGAGGGAGAGCCCCACTGGCGCCCCTCGTGAGCGGGCCGGTCGGCGTTCGGCGTCCCCCCTCCCGGGGAGCGTGAACCGCCTGCTGCGCGTCCTGGAGCCCATGGAATGCGGATGCGGCTTCCTCATGGAGCGCAAAGGCGATCGTTGGCTGTGCACGAACCGCAAGTGCGGTGGATTCGCGAGCGCGCTTCCCCTCCCCGACACGCGCGAGGCGCAGGCGAAGCGCGCCGCTGCGGAGGCGGAGCTCACGCGCAAGATCGCGCGATGGGGCGGACAGGCGCGCGATCCGACGGCCAACCCGCTTTGGCGGCCCAAGCGGCTGCGCTGATCAACGGCGCCAGGGCGCCCCGGCCTCGGGCTCGCGCGCGGTGCGGCGGTGGACGATCCACGCCGCCGCGAAGGCGAGCGCGAGCCCCGCGATCACGTCGGAGAGCCAGTGGATCCCGAGGTACATCGTCGCGACCGTGACCCCCCCCGCGACGATCGTCCCGGGGATCGCGAGCCAACGCTCGCCCCCGAGCCACAGCGCCGTCGCGATCCCGCACGAGAGGGCTACGTGGAGCGAAGGAAAGTTGTTGTTCGTCGCAAGATCGTACGCGTCCGAGGTCGCGGCGCTGGGCACGCGCTCGAAGAGCACGTTCACCACGTGCGTGTAGTGGTAGGGCGCGTCGGCCGTCATCCACACCTCGCGCACGGGGACGAACAGGTAGAACACGATCCCGACGCCCCAGACGATCGCCATCGTGCCCGCGATCCGCATCGCGTTCTTGCCGCGGCCCAGCGCGACGAGCGTGAAGAAGGGCACAAAATAGAACAGGAAGGCGCCGACGGTGTAGACCGTCACGAGGAGATAGTCCCGCGCGGGCGTGCGGGCTGCGTCCTGGAAGCGCTCGATGAGGTTCCCCTCGACGCGCCAGACGAGCGGCGTGAAGTCCAGCTGGTGCCAGGCCTGCACCGCGCGCTCGACGCCGCCTTCCATGCCCGCGGCGAGCGTCGTGAGGCTCAGCACGACGACGGCCGGCAGCGCGCTTCGCACGCGCGCGACCCAGCGCGCGAAGCGCGGGTGCGCGTCCAGCGTCCCGCTGCGCCGCATCACGAAGGTCGCAAGGAGCAGGCCGCCGATGCTGATCGCGCCCATCGTGTAGTAGAGGAAGTTCAGGTCGAGGAACGACCGGGAGAAGGCGTCCCAGAGGACATTCCCGGGCATCGTGCTGCGACGCGCCGAACATCGTTTGAACTCTGTGTCGGTGCCACTCGTTCGAACGGGGGACAATGTATCCACCAGCTTCAAGGCCCGCCCCAAAGCTGGCCCATGGTGCTCGAGTTCCGTGAGGTCACCCGCAGCTACGGAGCCACGCGCGCGCTCGATGCCGCGAGCTTCGCGCTGGAGCCGGGCACGCTCACCGTGGTCGCCGGCGACAACGGCGCCGGCAAGACCACGCTCCTGCGCCTCGCGGCGCTCCTCGAGCGTCCGACCTCGGGCGCCGTGCACGGCGTCACCCGGGAGCGCCTGGCCTGGCTCGGGCAGGAGCCGGGACTCTATGACGAGCTCACGGTGCGCGAGAACCTCGCCTTCTACGCGCGCTTCTTCGGCCGCGACGCGGAGGTCGTCGCCGCGGCGACGACCTTCAGCATCGCGCCGAAGCTCGACGTCCGCGCGCGCCATCTCTCGCGCGGCGAGAAGCAGCGCGCCGCCCTCGCGCGGGCCCTCCTCGGAGGCGCGCTCATGGTCCTGGACGAGCCGACGAGCGCGCTCGACGCGGACGCGGGCGCGGCGTGCGTCGCGATGCTCTCCGGGCTACGGGGGGCGCGCACGATGCTCGTGGCGACGCACGACGCGGAGCTCGTGAAGCGCGCCGACCGCGTGCTGCGGCTGGATCAGGGGAGGCTCGTCTGATGCGCAGCTTCGCGGCCGACGACGTCGGGCCGAGCCGACCTGGCAATGCCTGGCTCGCGGTCGTGAGGAAAGACCTCCTGGCCGAGGCCCGCTCGCGTGACACCCTCGTCCCTCTCCTCCTGCTCGCGCTCCTCGTGGGCGCGGTGGGCGTGCTTGCGCTCCACGACGTCGCAGACCGCGCGGTCGTAGGCTCCGCGATCCTGTGGACCGCGCTCGTCTTCGCCGCCGCGCTCGGGCTTGCGCGCGCGTTCGGCGGCGAGCGCGACCGCGGCACGCTCGACACGCTCCTCGCGCTGCCGTTGGATCGCGCGGCGCTCTTCGTCGGGAAGACGCTCGCGAGCTTCGCGCTCCTCCTGGCGACCGCGACCGTCGTATTACCTTTGTATTACGTGGCGACGGGGGACGCCGGCGCCGGCCCGGCGCTCGCGCTCTTCGTCGGGCTTGGCGCGCTCGGGCTCGCCGCCGTCGGGACGATGTTGAGCGCGCTCGCGGCGCAGACCCGCACGCGCGACCTGATGCTGCCGGTCCTCCTCTTCCCGATCCTCGTGCCGCTCCTCATCGCGGCCGTGCACGGCACCCAGGACGTGCTGCGCGGCGAGGCGTTCCCGGCGTGGCGGCCCGAGCTCATGCTCCTTGTCGGCTACGACGTCGCCTTCGTCGCGGCCGGATGCCTGCTCATGGAGGAGGCGCTCGCATGAGGTGGCTCGCGTGGAGCGCCATCGTCGCGATGGCGATCCAGATCCCGCTCGCGCTCCTCGTCGCGCCCGAAGCGGCGGGCTTCGTCGCGCCGCTCACGCAGCGCATCTTCTACTACCACGTGCCCGCCGCGTGGGTCGCGTACCTCGCCTTCGCCGTCACCGCCGTCGCGAGCGCGCGTGTGCTCTGGACGCGCAAGAGGAGCGCCCGCGAGGCGGACCAGATCGCCGCCGCGAGCGCCGAGATCGGCACGCTCTTTGGCGCGATCGCGCTCGCGACCGGGCTCATCTGGGCGCGGCAGGAGTTCGTGGGCTACCGCGCGATCGAGGATCCGAAGGTCGTCTCGCTGGGCGTGCTCCTCGCCGCGTATCTCGCCTACTTTGCGCTGCGCGCGAACGTCGACGAGCGCGACCGCCGCGCGCGCCTCTCCGCGGTCTTCGGCATCCTCGCGCTCGTGGGCGTGCCGCTCTCGTACCTCGCGAGCCGCGCGAGCGTCCACCCCGACTTCACGCGCCCCGAGTCGTCGCTCGACCCCGCGCTTGGCACCGTCCTCCTCGCGTCGACGATCGCCTTCACGCTCCTCTACGGCGCGCTCCTCGAGCTGCGTCTGCGCATCCCCGATCCGGAGGCACCATGACCGACCTGCAGAGCTTCACCGCCGCGTTCCTCGTCGTCTGGGGCGCGCTCGCCGCGTACCTCCTGTGGCTCCATGCCAAGCTGCGCCGGCTCCAGCGATAGCGGGAAGGCGTCGTTCGTTCCACAAACTCTCTTTTCCGCAGGCCTCCGCATGCCCGATGGCCCGCTCTCTCGCGCTCTGCATGGTGCTGCTCGTCTGCGCGACGTCCCTTTCCGGCCCCGCGGGCGGGCATCCCGTCTTCCACGCGTTCGAGGCGGAATCGTTCCCCACGCAGAGCGGAGGCGCCGTCGTCCCCGACGCGGGCGCGAGCGGCGGCGCGGCGTGGAGCGGGGGCGCCTCGGCGAGCCTCTCGACGCCGTGGTCCGCGGAGCACACGGGCCGCTATCGCGTCTCCGTGGTCGCGCGCGGCGTCGCCTCGAACGGCGTCTTCCCCGAGATGACGGTGTTCACCGACACTCGCGCGATCGGCCACTTCCCCGTGTCGAGCGGCTACGCCGCCTACGCCGTCGACGATTGGGCGGACCTCGGCACGCGCACGCTGCGCGTCCTCGCCTCGTCGCAGGGCGCCCTCGTCGTCGACCGCGCCGAGGTGGAGCTCATCGGGCACGACGACCCGCCTGCGACCTGGCAGGAGGTCGAGTCGTTCGCGACGAAGACCACCGGCGCCTCCTTCGCCGACGCGACCGCCTCGGGCGGGCGCGGCTGGAACCTGTGGTCGAACGGATACGCGCGCACGACCCTGCAGACGCCAAGCCCGATGACCTACCGCGCGACCGTGTGGGCGCGCGGGGACCTTCCCAGCGGCGTGCCCGCCACGATGGTGCTGCGCGTGGACGGCGCGACGGCGACCACCTTCTCCGTCACGAACGCGGGTTCGTGGGCGGAGTATCGCACGAACTTCACGCTCGCGACCGGCACCCACACGATCGATCTCGCGTTCACGAACGACGCGAAGGACGCCACCGGAGATCGCAACCTGCGCCTCGACGCGATCCGCTTCGTGCCCATCGGCACGGCACCTCCTCCGCCGGCGACGACGCGCTACGAGGTCGAAGCGTTCCCCACGCGCGCGAACGGCGCCATCTACGCCGACAGCGGCGCGAGCGCGGGCAAGGGGTGGAACCAGTGGGCCAACGGCGTTGCGTCGATGACGCTCGACGCGGCGAACGCCTCGAACGTGTCGTTCGCGATCCGCGCGCGCGGCACGGTCGCGAGCGGCGTCTGGCCGACGATGGAGCTGCGCATCGACGGCGTGAAGAGCGCCGAGTGGAGCGTCATGGGCGGCGACTACGCGATCTACAGCGACTCCACGACGCTTGCCGCCGGCGCGCACACCGTGGGTCTCGCCTACGTCAACGACGCGCGCACGTCGACGGAGGATCGCAACCTCCTGCTCGACTTCCTCGAGGTGACGATCGAAGGCGGAGCGGCGCCGCCGCCCCCGCCGCCGCCCCCGCCGCCGCCGCCGCCCACCGATCCCGTGCGCTACGAGTCGGAGACGTTCCCGACGCGCGAGAATGGCGGCGTCTACACCGACTACACGGCGAGCGGCGGCAAAGGCTGGAAGCAGTGGTCCAACGGCGCGACGTCGATGACGCTGACCCTGGCGGGCGACGAGCGCATCCAGCTCACGGTGCGCGCGCGCGGCACGACGCTGAACGGCGTGGGCCCGACCATGATCCTGCGCGTGGACGATCGCGACCGCGGACAGTGGACGGTGGGCACATCGTACGCGCTCTACACGACCGCGACGGACCTCTCGGCCGGCGCGCACACCGTCTCCGTCACCTTCGTGAACGACGCGAAGACGTCGACCGAGGACCGCAACCTCCTCGAGGATTACCTCGAGGTCCTCTCGCTTGGCGCTGCGGGCCCCACGCCACCGCCGCCTCCACCCCCGCCGCCTCCGACGGCCCCGGTACCTGGCCCAAGCCAGTGGCCGATGGGCGGCCATGACATCAACGGCTCGCACTTCAACGCGAACGAGGCTCGTATCGGCTCGGCGAACGCCTCGTCGATGAAGCTCGCGTGGAGCTACGCGACCTCGCGCTCCGTCTTCGGCACGCCCGTCGTCGTGAACGGAACGGCGTACTTCGGCGACACCGGCGGGATCGCGTACGCCGTGAACGTGTCCACCGGCGCGCTCGTCTGGAAGAACGCGGACGCGCCCGGCAACATCGCGAACGCGATGAGCGTCGCGGACGGCCGCGTGTTCCAGCCGCGCTCCGGGGGCGAGGTGCTCGCGCGAGACGCCGCGACGGGCAAGATCCTCTGGCGCACGAAGCTCGACACGTACGATGGCACGTTCATCTGGAGCTCGCCCGTGTATCACGAGGGCAAGCTCTACGTCGGCACGGCCTCGTCGCAGGAATCGGAGGCGCACACCCAGACGCCCGACTTCCGCGGCTCCTTCCTGCGCCTCGACGCCGCGACCGGCGCGATCGACTGGCGCTTCTACGTCGTGCCGGCGGGATACACCGGCGGGGCGATGTGGAGCACGGCGGCGATCGACCCCGACGCGCGCACCGTCTACTTCGGCAGCGGGAACGCATACACGGCGCCCGCGCATCCGCGCACCGACGCGATCATCGCGCTCAACATGGACACCGGCGCGCTCAAGTGGTCGACCCAGGGGTTCGCGAACGACGTGTGGACCTCGAACGATCCCGACGGTCCCGACACGGACTTCGCGATGCCGGTCATGACGTGGACGACGTCGACCGGAGACAAGATGGTGGGCACCGGCAACAAGGTGGGCGATTTCTTCGGGCTCGACCACGACACCGGCGCCGTCGTGTACCGCGTGCATCCGCAGCGCTTCGGCCAGGGCTTCTTCGGCCCGGGCGCGGTCGCCTACGGACGCATCTACGCGACGCTCAATGGCGACAAGCAGGTCATCGCGATGAACGCCGACACGGGCGCAGTCCTGTGGCGCGCGAGCGCGACGGACGGCTTCACCGGCGGCGTCACCGTCGCGAACGGCGCGGTGTTCGCGGGCAGCCGCGACGGCGTCGTGTGGGCCTTCGACGCGATGAGCGGCGCGCAGCTCTGGAAGGGCGCGGTGCCCGGCGGCGCGGAGGGCATCGTGCTGGGCACGCCCTCCGTCGCCGAAGGCACGCTCCTCGTGCCGTACGTGCAGACGAGCTACGGAAGCGGGCCCGGAGGGATCGCGGCGTACCGCCCGTGACGGACGAGGGCGGGGACTCGGGCGGGGGGCGCGCGCGGTCGAGGGCGTGGTCGCGCTTGCTCGCGGGCGAGGGCGCGGCCATGCCAATGCGCGCCCGAGCGCTCGCCCGTCCGCGCCGCGGCGATGCCCGCCGCGAGCTATCGTCCGAGCCCCCGTCCACCGGGTCGTGCGACGCTCACGACAGCTTCGCGCGCACGTCGGACTTGATGTCGGAGAGCGAGCGCCCCTCGGTGGGCACGCCCAGCTCGCGCGCGGCCTTCAGCACGCGGTCGCGCTCCGCGTCCTCGACGGGCTTCTCCTGGAGGTGCTCGCGGGAGCCCTTCTCGAACTCGCCCTTCGCGCGCCCGAGCGAGCGCGCGAGGTCGGGGATCTTCGAGGCGCCAAAGAAGAGGATCAGGACCACGACGACGAGGGCGACCTCGGGGGCCCCCAGCGCGGCGAGGAAGAGCATGGAAAGAGGCTACTGGCCGCTTCCCGATGAAGGTTTCGTACGGTCGCAACGCGCGCGCTTGCGCTTGGGCGCCCGCACCCGTCGTTGTGAGGATCTCCGCCGCGGGGCGAGCGCGCGGGCTCGCAAGCGCGCGCGGCCGTCGGGTGCCTACGACGCCAGCCGCGGCGCCACCGGCCCCGTCGCCTCCTCGATGAACCCGGTGCTCGGGTTGTACACGACCGTGTACCGGCCCGGCCCCTCGAATCCGCCATCGATGAAGTACGAGTAGCCGGGTGGATCCGCGAAGCTGCGCAGGAAGATCTGCAGCTCCTGCGCGCCGAAGGTCTCGCGCACGACGCGCATGCCTTCGGAGAGCGTCACGAGCTTCTCGGGCACGCTCTCCATCGCGAACCAGCCGTGGTTCGCGTCCTCAGGCGCGGCGGCGGCCGCGCTCTTCACGACGCGTGGAACACCCGACGCGGGGAGCGCAGGAGCAGGCGGAGGAAGCGGGGGAGCGAGGACGCGCGCGATCTCGATCTCGTAGTATTGCTCGCTCCGGTCCACGAACTGGAGGAGCCAATCCGCTTCGCGCGTGCCGTTCACGAGCCCGTCGGCCATCTGGTACGTCGCGCGGTAGAGGATCGGCGCGTCGTGCGCGGCGAGCCAATCGGCGAGCGGCTTGTCGAGGAGCTTCGCGTCGCGCACCGCCTCCGAGAGCAGATACTCGAGCGACGCGGGGTCGCCATCGGGGGGCTTCTCGCCGTCCCATGCCGCGCGCGCAGCAGTCTCGTCCGCACCGAACGTGGCGCCCCGGTCGCGCGGCGGGACCGGCTCGCCGCCTTCCACGAGCGAAGCGCGGCGCGCGTCGATCGTCGCGGAGGATCCCCCTTGCAGGCGCACGTGGGGCGCGAGCGCGTCCGTGATCGTGAGGTGCACCCGGGCGGGCCACGCGACGCCTCGCTCCATCCAGAGGGACCCGGACGCGCCCCCGCCCGCGAGGTCCAGCCGGACGAGCCCATCCTCCGATCCGTTCACGCGCCATTCGAAGAGGATCTCCTGTCCTCGGCCCAGGTCGTCCGGGATCTCGAACGGGAACGCCGAGCCTTCGGCGAGCTCCTCGCCAAAGAGCGCGCTCGCGCCCCAGAGCCACGGGAAGCCGCGCTCGTCGAAGGCGACGATCGACTGGTCCTGCGAGAGCGGATGACGGCTCTGCACGATCGCCTCGTGGCGCGCGCTCACCCACGTTGCGCTCCGCTCGCCGAACACGCCTGCCTCCGCGACGTCGGTCGTCACGCGGAACGCCTTGTGGAGCGCGCGCGATCCATCCAGCGCGTCGGCGCTCGCGTCGAGCGTGAAGCGCACCTGCGCGCTCGCGGCGGCGAAGGGCGCGCCGTTCTCCCAGCGGGCGAAGTCGACGAGCGCGCCCGTGGCCTCGTACGTCGCAACGTCCCCGAGATGCGGGTAGGGGACGAGGTCGGCGCGGGCGTCGCCGCCGCCTCCTGCACATCCTGTCAAGAGCGCCATGGTCAGCAACGAAGCCACGGAGGGCCACGGAGAAGAGTGGGAGACGCGTCTCCTCATCTCCGTGCCCTCCGTGGCTTCGTCTGCGAAAAGCGCATAGAGACAAGGCGACCCAGGCGCCGTCACCCCCTGTCAAGCTTGTGGAGAGGACCTGGAAGTCGGCCCGAAGTCCTTGAGCGCCCCGACGCGCATCGTGTTCGCGGGCGAGCGCACGCCGGCGCGCGAGTTCACCATGACCACGACGTCGCCCGGCTTGGCGAGCCGGCGCGCGAGCACCGCGTCGCGCGCGGCGCCCACGGCCTCCCAGTCGTCCTCGCGGAACTCGCTCTGCACGGCCGTCACGCCCCACAGGAGGCCGAGGCGGTGGTACGTGTCCTTGCGGCTCGTCACGGCGAGGATCGGCACGGTGGGCTTGTATTTCGAGAGGATCCGCGCCGCGAGACCGTGGTGCGTGAGGACGACGATCGCCGCCGCGCCCACCTCCTCCGCCGCGCGCGCCGCGCCGTGCGCGACGACGTCGGGCACCTCGGGCTTCGTCATCGCGTGGCGCCGCTGCGCGAGCCCCTCGGCGCGCAGGAGCTCGCTCTCGGCGCGCTCGCAGATGCGGCCCATGACGGCGACGGCCTCGTTCGCGTGCTTCCCGACCGCCGTCTCGGCGGAGAGCATGACGGCGCCGGTGCCATCGAGCACGGCGTTGTACACGTCGGTGACCTCGGCGCGAGTCGGGCGCGGGTTCTCGATCATGCTCTCCAGCATCTGCGTCGCGGTGATGCTCGGGATGCCGAGGCGGTCGCAGCGAAGCAGGATGTCCTTCTGCACGATCGGGACGTCCTCCGGCGGCAGCTCGACGCCCAGGTCCCCGCGCGCGACCATGACGCCGTCGGAGGCGCCGATGATCTCGTCCAGGTTGTCGACGGCTTCGCGCAGCTCGACCTTCGAGATGACGCGGGTGCCCACGGCCTCGTCGAGATCGGCGCGCACCTTCGCGAGGTCCGCGGCGCTGCGCACGAAGGAGACCGCGATGTAGTCCACTCCGAGGCGCTGGCCCACCTGGATGTCGTGCTTGTCCTTCTCGGTGGGGAAGCGGATCGACAGGCGCACGCCGGGGAAGTTCACGCCCTTGTTCGACGTGAGCGTGCCGCCGTCCACGATCTGCGCGCGCACCGTCTCGCGATCCTCCACGGCGACGACGCGCGCGGAGAGATACCCGTCCGCCATGAGGATGCTATCACCAGGCTTCACGTCCTCGGCGAGGTGCGCGTACGTGATCGGCAGGACGCCCGGCTCGCGGCTCTCCTCGCCCACGCGGAAGAGCACCTCCTGTCCGCGCGAGAGCGGCACTGGGGTCGGCAGCTTTCCCACGCGGATCTTGGGCCCCTGGATGTCCTGCACGATGGGCACCGCGCGCCCGAGCTCCTGCGCGAGGCGGCGCACGCGCGCGAAGACGTCCTCGTGCTCCTTCGACTGGCCGTGCGAGAAGTTGAGCCGCACCGCGTCCGCCCCGGCGGCGAGGAGCGCGCGCAGGGCGGGCTCGGGCGTCGAGGCGGGGCCGAGGGTCGCGAGGATCTTCGTGCGACGCACGGCCGCGGATGCGGCCCCGGCAGGTACAAACCTGTCGCGACGGGGGGCGCGCAACCGTTCGACGTCCGCCTGAGAGCGTTCAAGGTCCTCTTCGGCCTTGTTGGGACCACGCCCCGCGGACGAGAGCGGCATGGTGCGGCCGCCGCGGGGAGCCGGTCACGCCGCATCCACCTCGTCTCCCTCAACGCCTCCCTCGCGTGACCGGTCCTTTTCCTCGCCCGCGCCCCTGCGCCGGCTCCCTTTTCGCCCCCCACGCGCGCGCCGCGACACGCGCACCCATTCCTCTGCGGACGCAGATGCTCTCGGCAGAGATCGTATCCGGGACTTCCGCCTGTGGTCGAACCAGTCCGGGAGGAGTCCTCATCCGCCGCGTCCCCGCCACCGTCCTCGCTTTCCTTGTGCTGGCCGCGAGCCTGGGCGCCCTCGTCGACGCGCCCACCACGGCCGCGGCTGCGCCCACGCAGTTCAACGTGCGCATCCGGACCTTCGACTCGGAGTTCCTCGATGCGACCGTCTTCCTGCCCGCGGGCGCGACGGCGAACAGCACGCCCTTCGTCATCATGACGCACGGGTGGGCCTCGTCCCGCGTCACGACGCAGACGGGGCGCGTGGCCGACCTCCTTGCGGCCGGCTACGGCGTCCTCACGTGGGACAGCCGCGGCTTCGGCAACTCGACGGGCGAGGTCATGCTCGACTCGCCGGCCTACGAGGTCCGCGACGTCTCCTCCATCCTCACGTGGATCGCCGACAACGTGCCGCAGGCGAAGCTCCAGTCGCGCCGCGACCCGCTCGTGGGCATGTCGGGCGGCTCGTATGCCGGCGGCATCCAGCTCCTCGCGGCGGCCTTCGACCACCGCATCGACGCCATCGCGCCCGAGATCACGTGGAACGACCTCACGAAGGCGCTCGCGCCGCAGCGCGTCCCGAAGCTCGCGTGGACGACGGCGCTCTTCGCGGGCGGCGAGGCGACCGCGTGCCGGAGCGGGGCCGGCGTGAACGTCGTCGGCCTGCGCCCGAGCACGGGCTGCACCTCAGGCGACCTCGCGCGCTGGTTCGCGGAGGTGCACGCGAGCGGAAGCGTGCCCGCCGACGTCGAGAGCGCGCTGGAGCTTCGCAGCCCGAAGAACTACCTCTCCTCCATCGACGCGCCCACGCTCCTCGTCCAGGGGAGCGTCGACACGCTCTTCGACGTCGGACAGGCCGCCGCGAACTACCGCGGCCTCAAGTCGAACGGCACGACGGTGAAGCTCTGGATCTACGACGGCGGCCACGCGCTCCCCGGCACGAGCGTGCCGAACACGCAAGGCGCGCTCATCAGCCCGCTCGTCGTCACGTGGATGGACCGCTGGCTCAAGGGCGACGTCACCGTCGACACCGGCCCCGAGGTCGAGGCCTACGTGGGCGGCGCCTGGCGCAGCATGGCCTCGTGGCCCGATCCGCCCACGGCGGGCGCCTACGTCGGCGGCATCCCGGCGCTCCTCCAGGGGCCGGTCACGGCGGGGCCGCCCGCGAGCTTCGACCAGCCGATCGCCCCGGGCCCGCTCTCGGGGATCGGGCCGGCGCACGTCTCGTTCGACGTGAGCGGCACGGCGACCGAGGCGTTCGTCTTCCTGTCGTTCGCGGTGGAGACGAACGGGACGAGGACGCGCATCGACGGCCAGGTCCAGCCGACGCGCGTCGCGCTGCCTCCGGCCGGCGCGGGCGCGCACGTCGAGGCGGACCTCATCCCGGTCGCGATCGACGTACCCGCGGGATCGACGCTCGTGCTCGAGCTCACCACGAGCGAGCCCCTCTTCGACGGGAACCGCGCGGTCGGATTCGTGAACGTGGTCCACATCGACGTCGATTGGACGGCGAGCTGACCGGCACTTGTCCGGCGCGGGGTGGATTTCGTCCGACGGGTCCCGGGAATCGTGCAACGCTTCGACATCAGGCCGAATACATTGAAATATTCCGACGCTGCTTGGAGACATGCAGACCACGGCGGGCGGCACTTGCTGCTCGCCGGGGACACTACCTCCGAACCCGGCCGCGCAAGCCTCCCGAACAGCCTCCCTGAACCCAACGCGCGGCCGGGCATGCCTTCCTACGAGCCCCTTGGGCTCGGTCCCTACCATCCACCGCGGCAGCGCCCTGCCGCGAGTGCGTGAGGGGTCCGCTGCGGCGGACCCCATACTGACGACGGAAAAGCCACCTATGGGAATCGAACCCACGACCCCTCGCTTACAAGGCGAGAGCTCTACCGACTGAGCTAAGGTGGCGCTGGGATGCGCGGGATGGCGCGTCCTGGCGGAAAAAGGAACCGCCCGTTCGACCGCTCCCCCTCGAAACCCGCACTTCACAAACGCAGAAGAGACCGTGGCGCCTCGCCGGCGCGATGCGCGGGAACCGCATGCTCCTGCATCGGGCCAGCACGGTCGCCGTCCTCGTCCTCTTCCCCTTCCTAGTCCTCTCCGTCAGCGTCCCGTCGGCCGCGGCGCAGGATGCCTGGGTCTACCAGGGCGGCGCGCCCGGCGTCCGCGTGACGGCGGCGGGGCTCCCGATCGAGGGGGCCGCGTCCGCGGGCGCCGCCATCGACATCGATCCGGCGGCGCCGCTCGAGGTCTCCATCTCGATCAGCCCGCCGGCGGGCGAGACGTGGGAGGTGCGCGCGGTGAGCGTCGGGCTCCTGGTCAACGGGCCTGGCTCCGAGCCGCCCGAGATCCTCGTGCGCCGGAGCGAGACGGAGAGCAGCCTGCCGCCCGGATGGACCGTGGTCATCAACCGCACCGTCGAGCTCTCCGCGCTCAAGCGCGTCGGGGCGGGGACGTTCCTCATGGAGGCGAAAGTGCTCGACGCGGCGGAGGCGCCCCTGTACGCCCAGACGTTCTACGTGCACGTGCCCGCGAGCGTCGGCACGCTCCTCACGGCGCAAGGCGCTGCGCTCACCGCGATGAGCGTCGCGACCGGCTACGGGCTATGGCAGCTTGCGAAGGACGTGAAGGAGCTGCGCGACGCGTGGGATCGCCACCGCAAGCGCAAGGAGCTCGCGCGCCTCGACGCGATCGGCCGCGCGGAGCACACGCTGGAGGAGCTGGCGTCGAAAGCGGGGACGAAGCTCGCCTCCGCCGTGGAGCTCCACCGCGCGCTCCAGGCCAAGGAGAAGGGGCTCGGTCCCGTGCGTTGGAGCGCGACGGGGCTCGGGCTTGGCGGCGTCACGCTCGCGTGGCTCCAGTTCCTCGGCTACGTCGCGCTCGATGCCGGGACGTTGCTCCTCACGGCCCTGGAGGCGGGCGCGATCTTCCTCACGCTCGCGCTCCTCGCGAACACGCTGATCCGCCGCGCGAAGGCCAAAACAGAGGCCCGGGGGAGCGCGCGCAGCATCGTCCCGGAAGGACCGCGGCATGAGCCCGCGCCCTTGGAGGCCGCGCCGGCGTCCGACAACAGGGATTAAGCGTCGGCCTCCGCGTCCACCAGCGATGCGCGGAGCGCTCCTCGTTTGCGCGCTCCTGCTGCTCGTGTTGCTGCCCAGCGTCGCCGCGCAGGATGGGTCGTGGGCCTACGAAGGCGGCGCGCCCGGCGTGGAGGTGAGCGCGGCGGGCTCCGCGATCGACGGCGAGTCGCCCGAGCGCGCGATCCCGGTGGACCCGACGGCGCCGCTCGCGCTAAGCATCCGCGTGAGCCCCACCGACGGCACGACGTGGACCTTGCGCGAGATCGACGTCGCGCTCCTTCTGGGCGGCCCCGGCTCGCGCGCCACGCCCGCGATGGAGCGCTCGCTCCCGAGCGACAGCGTCGTCCCACCAGGCTGGAGCGTCGTCGTGAACCGCACGGCCGACCTCGGCGCGCTCCGTCGCGTGGGCGCGGGGACGTTCCTCATGGAGGCCCGCGTCGTGGGCGCCGACGGCGCGCTCCTCCACGCGCAGCCGTTCTTCGTGCGCGTGGCCGCGAGCGCCGCCGCGCTCCTCACGCTGCAGGGCGCGCTCCTCGCGGCGCTCACCCTCGCGGCCGGCTACGGGCTCTGGCAGATCCTGCGCGACCTCAAGGAGATCCGCGACGCGCGAGAGCGCCACCGCCGCCGCGAGCGCGCGCGTCCCGACGTCGTCGGCGCGGCGGAGGCGGGCGTGAAGCGCGCGCTCGCGAAGGGCGGGGGCGGGCTCGCGCGGGCCGTCGATGTCTATGACGCGATGGGCGAGGAGGAGAAGGGCGTGGGCGTGCTGAAGTGGAGCGCGACGGGCCTCGGCCTTGGCGGCGTCGCGCTCTCGTGGCTGCAGTTCCTCGGCTACGTCGCGCTCGACCTCTCGCGCCTCCTCGCCGTCGCCCTTGCGGCAGGGGGCGCGTTCCTGCTCCTCGCCCTCCTGGCCCGGGCTCTCGTGAAGCGCCACCGGCGCGCCGCCGCGCTAGCCGCCGACAACAGGGATTAAGACGGCCTCCCCGCGTCCCGCGGCGATGCGCGCGCTCCTCCTGGTCGCGGCCCTCCTCGCGGCGGGCTGCGTGAGCCCCGCGGCCAAGCTCGACGCCCTCCAGGGCAAGTCGCCCAACGAGATCCTGCCGACGCTCGACGTGACGGACGCGCACGACCACAAGGATCCCGCGCAGCACGATGCGACGTGGAACATGGAGCTCCTCGGGTGGGACCCCGTCGCGCCCGACACGACGAAGCTCGGCCGCTACAACCACGTGAACGTGCAGGGCACGCGCGCGTACGTCACGGCCTACCATCTCGCGAACGGCACGCCGCCGGGCCTTGCCGTCTTCAACCTCTCCACTCCGGATCCGCAGCTCGTGGGCACGCTCGAGACGCCCGAGCTCTCCGTCATCGACGTGCACGGCACGCCCGACGGGAAGTACGTGGTGCTCGCGGGGCACCGGGACGCGCGCGTCGCCGACAACGTGCCCTCGCAGGTCTCGGGCTTCTGCACGGGGACGCCCGGCGTGAACCTCTGCGCGCCCTATGTGCCCTACGGCGTGATCCTCGTCGACGTGAGCGACGAGGCGCACCCGACGGTCGCGGCGCGCTGGATCAGCCCTCCGAGCGGCGCGCACACCGCGAAGATCGTGCAGTTCGAGGACGGGAGCTACTACGTCTTCATCGCGAGCTACGGCTTCTCCTACGCGAACCGCGTCGCAAGCCACGTGGAGATCCTCAAGGTCGAGGATTCCCCCGCCGGCATCCAGCTGCGGCCGGTGTCCGAGTTCGCGCCGTCGCGCCCGAGCGGCAACGACGGCGCCACGAGCACGTTCGTCCACGACATGTACGTGGCCGAGCACCCGATCGCAGGCATGCTCATGTGGATCGCCTACTGGGATGGCGGCGTCGTGCTCGTGGACGTGAACGATCCCGCCGCGCCGCGCGAGCTCGCCGATTGGCGCGACTTCGACTCCGCGCTCTACGGCAACATCCACTTCACGCGCCCCGTCGGCATGATCGGCGACCGGCACATCACGCTCGCGACACCCGAGTTCGGGAGCGCGCCGCACGCGGGCGAGGCGTACGTGCTCGATACGACCGACCCCGCGGCGCCCGCGCTCCTTGCGAAGTGGACGCTCCCGGGCGACCCCGTGAACGACGGCGGCTATCGTTTCAGCCCGCACAACTTCGACCCCCAGGGGACGAAGGTCGTGTACGCGCACTACCACGGCGGCGTGTGGGTGCTCGACCTTGCGACGCCCGAAGCGCCGCAGGTGAAGGGGTACGTCTTCCCGACCGTGCCCGCCGGCGAGCCCGCCTTCAACGCCACCGAGGACGCGCCCAACGTCTGGGCCGCGGTCTGGGCGGCGGACGGTACGATCTACGCGTCCGACATCGGGACCGGACTCTACCACTACAGGCTCGTGTCTGACGCGCCTGGTGTTCCGCCTTACGAGGCGGCGCTCGATGCTGCGTCCTGAGCACGCGGCATTCTTGTCGGTGTCTTTTGTGCCACGGTGTGACCAGTGAACCATAGAACCCGAGAACCAGGGAGGAACGTGTCCTTTCTGGTTCTGTGGTCCACGGGGTTCTTTGGTGACACAGTCGCCCAGAAGACACGTTCAGACATCGCTCGCGAGCTCAGCTCTTGAAGTCGAACGTGATCCCGAGCGCCGTCACGAGCTCCTTGTAGCGGTTGCGGATCGTGACCTCCGTCACGCCGGTCGCCTCGGAGACGTCGCGCTGCGTGCGCGTCTCGCCCTTGAGGATGCACGCGATGTAGAGCGCCGCCGCCGCGACGGATTTGGGATCCTTGCCCGATACGACCTCGCGCAGCACGGCCTCCTTCACGAAGCCCATCGCGAGCGCCTCCGTCACGGGCGCGAGCCGCAGCCGCGACGAGAAGCGCGGGATGTACGACTCGGGCGTCACCGGCAAAAGGGAGAGGCCCAGGGCGTGCGCGACGACCTTGTACACGCGGCCGATCTCGCGCCGCTCCGCCTTCGATACGGCCGCGATCTCCTCGAGGCTTCGCGGGACGCCCGTCGTGCGGAGCGCGGCGTAGAGCGAGGCCGCGGCGACGCTGTCGATGGAGCGCCCGCGGATGAGGTTCTTCTCGGCGGCGCTGCGGTAGTAGCGGCCCGCGACCTCCTGCACGGACTTCGGCACGTCGAGCCCGCTCGCCATGCGGCGGATCTCCGTGAGGGCCGTCGCGAGGTTCCTCTCCGTGCCTCGGCGGAACTTGGATCGGCGGTCCCACTTCTGCATGCGCTTGAGCTGGGGCAGGTTGCCCGCTCCGACGGAGCGGCCGTGCGCGTCGGTCGAGCCCCACATCACGGTGCCGAAGCCGTAGTCGTGCTGCATGTTCGAGAGCGGCGCCGCGCGCTCGCCGGAGGCGCGCGTGCTATCGGCGAAGCTGCGCCAGTCGGGGCCGTGGTCGATGAGGTTCTCCTGCGCGACGAGGCCGCAGTTGTCGCACACGATCTCGCCGTGCGACGAGTCCATCACAAGCCGCCCGACGTGACACTCGGGGCAGGTGCCGCCGGCGTCCTCTCCGCGAGAAACCACGGCGCCGGTTCTCGGCGCGCGCCACTTATACCGTCTCGCCCCTTCGTCGCTCGGAACGAAGATGACACTGCTTTTATAGCGCGCCCGCAATGGGCCGCGCAAGATGGCCGACGCGGACCGCCCCTTTGTCGTCGACGTCAGGCGGCGCTGGACGCTTCTCATCCTCCCCATCCTCGCGGCGCTCTATTTCATCGCCGTGCTCGTCCTCATCGTGGGCAACTATCGCGTCCAAGGCGTCTCCAACGAGCTCCTCGCCCTCGTGGGCGTCGGGATCTTCGTGCTCGTGATGCTGATCGAGCTCCCCTTCCTCCTGCGCCGCGGGGCGCCCCGCGCGTCCCGCCCGGCGCCCGCGCCGCTCCACGACGCGCCCATGCGGACGCCCGGCCCGCGCATCGACGACGAATACATGATCACCGAGGAGTCGCAGCAGGGGCTGCGCGTCGTCGAATACTCGGCGCCCGCGAAGAGCCGCAACTCGAACATCGTCTACACGAAGACGTACGTGCCCGTCACCGGCGCGCACGTGCTGCGGGTGGAGACTGCCGTCGCGGACGGCTCCGACCTCTGACATCGCCGCATCCGTCTCCGCAGACGAAACCACGAAGCGCCACGCAGACGAGGGACCCATTCTCTTTCCTCTCCGTGCTCCGTGGTTTCGTCCTCAAAGCGACCAGAGCAAACCGGTCGCGGCGGCCACCTCGCGCAGGAAGCGCTTGGAAGCGCTACCATCCGCGATCGCCTGATCGACGGCGAGGAGCGCCCGCTCGACGTGGAAGTCGTCCTCGAAGGCCGCCCAGAACGCGGCCTCGTGCCTGCACGCGCCCTCGTCGGGCGCCTTCGCGGCGCCGGCGCGCCAGAGGTCGACGCGCTCCCGCGCCGCCTCGATCGCCTCCTCGTCGTAGTTGAGCGGCGCGCGGTAGTGCGCGGAGAGGAGGAACATCCGCAGCACCTCGGGCTCGTGCTTTGCGAGGAGCTCGCGCACGGTCGCGAAGTTGCCGAGGGACTTCGACATCTTCTGCGAGCCGACGGTGACGAACCCATTGTGCAGGTAGTAGCGGCAGTAGCGCGCGTCGTGCGCGGCCTCGCCGATGACGCGCTCGTTCTCGTGATGCGGGAAGACGAGGTCGAGCCCGCCGCCGTGGATGTCGAAATCCGCGCCCAGGTACTTGTGCGACATCGCGGCGCACTCCACGTGCCAGCCTGGGCGCCCTTCGCCCCAGCGCGAGGGCCACGTGACGCCCCAGTCGTCGCGGCTCTTCCAGAGGGCGAAATCGAGCGGGTGGCGGCGGTCGCCCTGCTCGCGGATAGGAAGCTCGACGGCGAGCTCCTCGATCGAGGTGCCGATGAGGGCGCCGTAGTCGGGCGTGCCCTCGGCGTCGAAATAGACGTCGCACGCGTCCGAAGCCGCTGCCGGGACTGCGGCGAGCCCGTGGCCATCCGGCACGGGCGAACGGCAGTCGTACCGGTAGGCGCGCTGCTTCTTCTCGAGCGCGCGCACGAGCGCCTGGATCTCCGCGATGTGCTCCGACACGCGCGGGTAGTGCGTGGCGCGCAGGATCCGCAGCGCGTCCATGTCCTCGAAAAAGCGTCGGATCAGGTGCTCGGCCCACGCGAGGGGCGCCATGTCGTGCGCCTTCGCGCGGGCGGTGATGTTCTCCTCCACGTCGGTGAAGTTCTGCACGTGCGTGACGCGCAGCCCTTTCGCGAGGAAGTAGCGCTTCATCGCGTCGTACGCGACGTAGCTTCTTGCGTGCCCCAGGTGGCTCTCGTCGTAGACGCTCGGGCCGCACACGTACATGCGCACGTGCCCTTCCTCCCGAGGGGCGAATGGCACCAGGGAATGCGAGAGCGTGTTGTGGACCTGGAGCGTCATGCTATCCTTTCTCCAGCCCCGCGGCGGCGTGGTAGCGTGCGAGGTCCCACGAGGGCGCGCCGCCGCGGAACATGGGGATCGCGCGGAAGGCGGGCACGAAGCCGCGGCGCGCCGCGTCGGGCGAGAGGCGGTGGAGCGCCATGTCGTGCGGGCCGGGCGTCGCGCGCAGGATGTCGTCGACGAGCCCCCACGCGGCGTGCGGCGTCTGCGCCACGACGGGGCCGATCTCCGTCACGTCCGCGTACGTCTTCGCGATCGCGTAGCCGAGGACCTCGCCATGGCGCGCCGCGATGCGGCCCGGGTACGCCGCGAGGAGCGCGCGCAGCAGGCGCGAGCGGTCCATGCCGGTGACGGCGCGATCGTAGGCGACGAGGGCGTCGGCGTCGTCGGGCGTGGTCGCGCGCACGCCGCCGTACGGGATGCTTGACGGCTTCGCGCGCTCGGCGCGCACGGCATGCACCTCGCCCTGCGCGACGAGCCCCGCGCGCTCGTAGAGCGTGACCGCCTTCGCGACGCTGTAGAGGGCCGCGCGCTCGGCGTCCCGGAACGCCTCGGCCACGAGCGTCGCGCCAAGCCCTCGCCCGCGCTGCGACGGGTGCACCGCGACGTTCCCGACCCACCGGTAGGGAGGCGTGTCGACGAACGTGAGAAAGCCGACGAGCCTCTCCGCGTCGAAGGCGCCGACGGCTCCTCCCAGGCTGTGGAGGCGCGCGAGCTCGGGGGGCTCCAGGGCCCAGCCTTCGGGGTCGATGAGCGGCTTCGCGAGCGGCATCTCGGTGGCGCTCAAACGTCGGACGAGCGGGGTCAAGGGACCACTCCGTACTCCTTCAACGCGAGCGGCTCGTCGCAGAGGTGCCCGCCGAACGTCACGAAGCGCCGGTCGCCGCGCGACTGCTTGATCTGGCACGGACCGTACTCATCGTCTTCGGCCCCGTACCAGTACCGGCAGTCCTTGCACCGGTGCCCCTTCGTCTCCAACGCGGGTGCGACGGGAGGACCGGTCAAAATGGTTGTCCTACGCGTCGTCCCGCGCGGGCTGGGGCTCGGACGGGGGCTCGGGGGGCGCGGGGGCCTGCGCGGGGGCGGTCTCGGGCGTGGAGGGGGGCGCGGGGGGCGCGGGGGGCGCGGGGGCGCGGGCCGGGGCGGGCGGCGGGAAGACGGCGTTGGCGTCGATGAGCTTCGCCGCGGCCTGCGCCTCCTCGAGGGTGACGACCTTCTTGTGGTAGAGTCGCTCCAGCGCGGCGAGAGCGTCCTGCGAGCCGGCGGCCGGGGCGGTCATCCCGACGGAAGGGCGGGCGTCGCCGCAAAAGGATTTCGTGAACATAGGTACGCATCAAACGCTTCTTAAGGGGGCGAGCACACAAGAGAGCCCGGATGGACTGGCACCCGCTCGCAGGCCCCTTCCGCGCGTTCCGAGACCGGTACGTCGCGCACTATGGCGGCCTGAGCTACGATCTCGCTCCCCGCGCCGTGGGCGTGCATCCGGGGCACCTCTCGCGCGTCCCCGAGCTCGCGGGCCGCGAGGTGCTCGTGAGCCACGACGGGCTGCGCCCGGCGCCGCTCGTCAAGCGCCCCGCCTTCCGCGTCGTCGAGCTCAACGGCCTCATGCGTGACGCGCTCGGCCTCGCGGAGCACGGCATCGTCTTCTCCGTCTTCGACCTCGAAGACCCCGACACGGGAAAGGTCCTCGCGGCGCTCGCGCCAGGCGACGGCGTCTACCTCAACAGCGCGCTCGATCGGATGCCGGGCGACGTGGTCCGAAGGCCCGACGTCGCGAGCTGATGCCAGGCGTACGAACGCTGCCGGCTCGATCGGCTCAAAGGAACATGAACAGAAGCACAGCGGCCGCGACCCACACGACGACGAGCGCGCCGAGGATCCCCATCGTGCGCTTGCGCTCAGCCTCGGCGAGCGCCTTGTCCCATCGACCGGTGCCCCGGGCGGCCTCCTCCCGCTGGAAGGCGCTCCAGAAGGCGTAGCCCCAGCCGATCGGGACGACGAGCGTCGCGAGGTAGAGGAGCATCGAGCGCGTGTCGCTTCGCTGGAAGAAGGCGAGGCCCAGCAGGATGATGGCGAGCCCGCCCTGCATGACGAGCGCCTGCACGACGCGCGCGCGGCGCGCACCCGCGCCCTTGTCGTTACGCTTCGAGATGCTGGCCTTCGCTCCAGTAGTGCTTGCGTCCATCGGCTGCGACCAACTCCGGCACGATCTCCTTGCACGCGAGGCAGCGGAAGCCGTAGCGCCGCTCGCCCTCGGCGCCCGGCGTGCAAGGCTCCGCCTTGAACTCGATGAACTTCCGCGCCTGGCCGCACTTGGCGCAGGTGCTCGGGACGATCATCGCGGGCATCGCTTCGCCGAGGATGCCTCTGCTATGAAGCCCTTTGCGCCTCGACTGACCTGTAACTGAATGGTTACGGCATATTCTGTCTCTTTGGGAGGAGTGATCTATGGTGTGCTGTCGGAGAGCGCAGCAAGCTTCCGCGGATCCGCGACGCCGCGATGTCCGCCGGCAGGGATCCGCCCTCGGATATCGCGGCGCCGCGGCGTCGCGGAAGCTTGCCACACGTCGACTGGAGATACGCAGGGCCCCTTGCCCCAGGGCCCCTCGGGACATTTCGCAGGAGGGAAGACCGAGTGCCTCCAAGGTCAGAATGAGAGTCGCAAGCACTGCCCTGTGTCTTCGCGCTCTTCTCGGGGCGGCCGTCCCTTCCTTCCGCGGCCGCCCCGTACGTTTCCTTTTCGCCCATCCTACGGCTCGACGGGGCCCCGGCGCGCATCAGCGCGGGTCTTAGACGCAGTTCTACTGATTCGACCGAGGTCTGTAAGGACACGCTTCAACTATCGTCCGAGTCGGTCCGCGCCGGCCACGATGCGAGGAGCTATGCAACTCGCTAACCGTCCTCAGCGCATGGGGAGAAATGGCTGGGTCGGGCTACTTGTTACGCTATGCCTCGTCGTCGAAGACCCCGCCGGCGCGAACACTAGCTATGTTCGAACCGAGTGGAACGGACAATTTTGCCAGCACAGGTGATGCGCCATTGGATCGCCTCACGATCGTTCTGATCATCGCGGCCGTTGCGGGTTGTAGCTCTCCCGTCGGAGAGAATTCGCCAAGCGCGTGCATGCAACACGATATCGGCGAACACGATGTCCTCGTCACAGGCCGGGTGTTGGGCGCACAAAGTAGACCGGTGGAAGCCGTGCGGATCATCGTCATCAAGGCGGGGAGTCCGGGCAACGAGACCATCTCTGACGCTGGCGGGTGCTACGCGCTGTCCGCGGGCGAGGGCGACTGGATCGTGAGGGCGACCAAGGAAGGCTACCGCCCCGAGGAAGTCCCTACGGGCAGCCTCACAGCTCCGCGCGAAGTGGTGATCGACTTCGCCATTCACCAGATCTCATGAGACATCGCATAAAGAGACCCGCGCTTCTCTTCGCGAGAGGCATTGGCCCACGATCGCCCTCAACACGAGGTCGCGCCTTTATCCCGACCGCGAGTGCTTGGGCGGACATGCGCCTCGTCGCGATCCACGGTCTGGGATGCGCGGCGTCGCAAGGGTGGCCGCGCGTCGCCGCCGCGCTCGCGCCGGAGCACGAGCTCGTCGCGCTGCCCCTTGTGGGCGCGGACGGTCCGACGCTCGCGCCGCCCGATGCGTGGGGGGTCCTCGCGCAGTCCGAGCGTCTCGTAGCGCATGTGCGTCCGACCGACGTCCTCGTGGGGCACTCGATGGGCGGCACGATCGCGACGCGCGTGGCGCAGCGCGTCGCACCGCGCGCGCTCGTGCTCATCGAGCCGCACGTCATCCCGCGCGCGGGCTTCGTCGTGCGACCGACGCTCGATCTCAGGCCCGCCCCGTCCCCTGACGTGCTCGCCGCGTACCTGCGCCGCTTCGAGAGCATCGACACCGGCGAAGGGGGCTACGACAAATGGATCGCGCGATGGGACTGGCGCGTGTTCCGCCGCATGTCCGAGGAGCTCGCCGCGGGAGATCGCGGAACTCCGTCGTGGACCGAGGCGCTCGCATCGTTCCACTTCCCGGTCCACGTCGTGTGGGGCGGCGCGAGCGACGACCCGGGTGAGGATCACCATGCGGAAGCGCTGCGCAAGATCGGCTTCCCGTTCCATGTGGTCCAAGGCAGCAAGCACTTCATCCCGAGCGAGGCGCCCGAAGGGCTCGCGCAGACCTTGAGGGACATCGTCGCGCGGCTGACGAAGCCTTAGCTTCCCGGGCTCCGCTCGGTGAACCTTTATCGGCGAACCCCGGCTTCGCCGCACCATGCACTGGGCGGATGTCCTGGCGGAAGAGCTGTCGAAGCGCGGCTCCAGCCACGTCCTCGCGACCGCGATCACGCCAAGCGGCCCGATCCACGTGGGCAACATGCGCGAGGTGCTCACGACCGAGATGGTCCACCGCTCGCTCCTGAAGCTCGGCTGCGACTCGGAGCTCATCTACATCGCGGACAGCTACGACCCGCTGCGCAAGGTCTACCCCTTCCTCGACGAAAAGCTCTACAAGACGCACGTGGGGAAGCCCCTCTCCGACATCCCGTGCCCCCACGGGTGCCACGCGAGCTACGCGCACCACTTCATCGAGCCGTTCCTTCGCGACCTCGAGCAGCTCGGCGTGCACCCGAAGGTGTACCACGCGCACGAGATGTACCGCAGCGGCATGTACGTCGAGGCGACGAAGGCCGCGATGGACGGCACGGACCTCATCAAGGACATCATGGTCCGCATCGCAGGCCGAGAGGGCAAGCTCGCGCCGAACTGGATCCCGTTCAACGTGCAGTGCTCGGGTTGCCAGCGCCTGAACGGGCCCGAGCCCTCGCTCTACGAGTACCCGTTCATCGAGTACAAGTGCAAGGCGTGCGGCCACGATGGCAAGAAAGATATCACCGTCGCAGGCGAAGGCAAGCTCCCTTGGCGCGTCGACTGGCCCGCGCGCTGGGGCTTCCTCGAAGTGACCTTCGAGGCGATGGGCAAGGACCACGCCGCCGCCGGAAGCTCGTGGGACACCGGCATCGAGATCGTGAAAGAGGTCTACGGCCGCGAGCCCCCCGTGCGGACCGTCTACGAGTTCATCCAGCTGAAGTCGGGCGGCGCGATGCACTCCTCTGCGGGGAACGCCGTCTCCGGCAGCGAGATGCTGCGCATGACGCCGCCCGAGACGCTGCGCTTCCTCATCGCGCGCTATCAGCCCAACAAGCACATCGACTTCGACCCGGGCCTCGGCATCCTCGAGCTCGTGAACGAGTACGACCGGTGGGAGCAGGCGTTCTTCTCGGGCGCGGAAGCCGCTCGTCACGATCCGCAGTTCAAGGAGATCGACCGTGTCCTCGAGCTCGCCCAGCCGCACGCGATGCCCAAGGAGGCCCCGCCTGCGGTGCCGTACAATCACCTCGTGTTCCTCACCGACGTCACCGGCGGCGAGTGGCGCCAGGTGAAGGACATCCTCGTGCGCACGGCCATGGTCGCGCACCTTTCTCCCGAGGCCGAAGAGCATCTGAAGGCGCGGGTCGAGCACGCGAAGTACTGGCTCGAGAAGTTCGCGCCCGCCGAAGCGCGCACGCGCCTCGTGCAGGAATGGACCCCCGAGCGCGCGGCGGCGTTGGGCCCCGAGGAGCGCGCGTTCCTGAAGACGCTGGTCGCGAAGCTCGCGCACGCGCCCGCGTGGACGGGCGAGGCGATCCACAACGCCGTGCACGAGAGCGGAAAGGAGAGCGGCCTCGCCGGCGGAAAGGCGTTCCGCGCGATCTACCTCGCGTTCCTCGGCCAGCAGCGCGGCCCGCGCGCGGGCCACTTCCTCGCGAGCCTCGACCGGGCGTTCGTCGTGAAGCGCCTCACCGAGGCGAGCGCGGCGTGATCCGCGGCGCGTGGGCCTGGGGCGCGGCCTATGTCGCGGGCTTCGGGCTCTCCGCGATCCTCGCGCTCACGAGCGCGGCTGGCGGGAACGCGGCCTTCGTCGCCGGCGCGCTCCTCATCGTCGCGAGCGTCTTCTTCATCGGCATCGGAGGCGAGCGCCGCATGCGCATCGTGCGCGGGCTCATGGGCTCGCCCATCGCGGCGGACCCCATCGAGCCGGAGAAGCGGCAGAGGCAGATCTCGACCGGCGTGAAGGTGTTCCTGCTCGGGGTGGCGGTGTGGACGCCGCTCATCGTCCTGGCATGGCGGTGACAGGTTCCGGCGGCGTCCGTGCGCCCGAATTAGGGGATGAGGCTATCCCGCTGGAGGGACGTCGCGCCGGCATGCGCACGCCGCAAGCGAGCGAGCCGACCATCCCCGAGATGGTCGAGGAGCTCTACGTCTTCACCGAGCCGCTGCTCAATTCCCGCTTCCATGGGATGCTCCTGCGGCGTAACCTCAGCGGGCGCGAGTCGGAGCTGGCGCGGATCCCGGGGCTCGTCCTCGACTGCTCGCGCGTCGGCCGCCGCGGCGCCGAGGCGTGGGCCGCGCGGAGGACCGGCATGGAGAAGGAGGCCGAGTTCGTCGCGTGGGCCGAGCACACGATCCTGGACGGCTTCCTCTCCCTCACCGAGCAGCAGCTGCGCGTCATCAGCCATCTCGCGCGCCTCGCGCCCACCGCGGAGATCCGCACCCACTTCGACGCGATGGCCGCGACGCACCGCGAGATCGCGACGACGCTGCGCGGCGCGCTGAAGACGGCGCCCCGCGGACCGACGCACTCCGATCCCGTCCCGGTCGGGCGCCGCAGCGTGCAGGAGGAGGAGCCGGCGGGCGACTTCCGCGGCCAGATCGAGGCGGCTGTGCACAACGCGCAGACGACGGGGCGCGGCGTCCGTCGGATCATCCTCAGCCACGTCGGGCTCCGGCACCTGCGTGACCAGGGGCTCTTCCGCGATGGCAACTCGAAGGTCCACGGCGTGCCCGTCACGATCGACCTCGGGTGGGAGGCGCCGGCGTTCGCCCTCGAGACGTACGACCAGGTGCTCCTCGAAGAGATCCAGGACGCCGACCGGTGAGAAGGCAGATGAGGCTCGGCGGCGCTCGCGCGTCGTGACCCGCGACCTGCGCATCCCTGCGACCGACGGCTTCCCGCTCGCGGCGACGCTCTACGGCGAGCCACACGGCGCGCGCTCGCTCGTGACGCTGAACCCCGCGACGGCCGTCCCGCGCCGCTTCTACCGCGAGTTCGCGGAGTTCCTCGCGTCGCGCGGCCACCTCGTCCTCACCTTCGACTACCGGGGCATGGGCGACTCGCGTCCGGCGAAGAGCCCGAGGATGCGGGATTGGGGCGACAAGGACCTCGCGGGCGTCCTGGCGTGGGCGGCGAAGGAGCATCCCGATCTTCCGCTCGCGGGCTTCGGCCACAGCGCGGGCGGCCAGATGCTCGCTCTCGCGGAGGGTGGCGAACGCTATCAGGCGTTCGTCGGCATCGCGGCGCAGAGCGGCTACTGGAAGCATTGGCCCGCTCCGTCGAAGTACCGCCGCGCGCTCGATTGGCACCTCCTGATGCCCACCACCGCGACGCTCTTCGGCAAGGTCCCCGGGTGGCTGGGCCTTGGGCACGATCTCCCGCGCGGCGTCGCGCTCGAATGGGCGAGATGGTGCCGCCACCCGGATTACATCCTCTCCGAGGACCACGACGCGCGCGCGGCGCGGCTCGCGAAGCTCACGTTCCCGCTCCTCTCGTACAGCTTCGCGGACGACGACTACGGGCCGCAAGACGCCGCCGATTGGCTCGCCGCGCAGTTCACCGGCGCGCGCGTCGAGCGGCGCCACGTGGAGCCGCGCGAGCTTGGCGTGAAGAGCATCGGGCACTTCGGGTTCTACCGCAGGAAACAGGGCGGCGCGCTGTGGGAGACGACGGCGGAGTGGTTGGAGCGCCACGTGTAGCTCGTCGATCGGCGGACGGGCGGCACCTCCGCAAAACGCGCGGAGTCCTTATCGGGGCCGAAGCCGCGCGCGCACGCGCGGCGGAGCGCCCCGACGAGACTGCGTTTTGTGGGGGTGCTTCGGGTTCTACCGCAGGCGCGCTGTGGGAGACGACGGCGGAATGGTTAGATCGCGCGATCGTGCGTTGATGCTTGGGGATCGCCGAGCGACCGGACGATCTCACGCTGCTGCTGCTTCGCGGCGGGCGACCCCGACCCGCTTCGACCCGTGGTCTGCGCCGCCAGCATCGCGGGGGTCGAGCCGCTCCGGTTCTTGCGCGCGGGATCCGCGCCGCCCGCCAGGAGCGCGTCGACGGCGGCCGCGGCGCGGGTGCGCGCGGCCCTGTGGAGCGGCGTGGCTCCGTTCTTGTCGCTGCTGTTGGGATCGGCCCCTGCTCGGATGAGGCGCACGATCGTGGCCACTTGTGCCGGAGGATCCCAGTTGCCCGCTCCCGGGCGGCCGACCGAGGCGGCATGGAGCGGTTGTGCCCCGCGGCGGTCCCTTCGGCGGACGTCCGCGCCCAGGCGCAAAAGCGCGTCCACGACCTCGACGCGATGGGCGGCGGCCGCGATGTGGAGCGCCGTTGCGCCGGCGTAAGCATAGTGCCCGATCTCCGCGAGGAAGTACCCTTCGGGCCCGCCGCGGGTGGCGCCGGTCTGGATCGAGAGGGTCGCGAGGGCCGGATCCTGCTGGAGCTGGCCGAGGGCGGTCGCGCTCTCACCGGCCGCGATCGCGCGCATGAGCGCCAAGAGCTTCGCATCGGGATCGGCAGGCATGGCATCGCCGCCCTCAGTGCTTGACAAGGACGCGCCCAAGCTTCACCAGCGTCGCGACCCGCAACGTGTTGTGGATCTCGGCGACCTTGTCGGTGGCCTCGACGAGCGCGCGGACCTCCGCTTCGCTCGCCGCTGCGTCGACCTCGACGTCGTAGCGCACGTCCTCGCCGGGCGCACCTTCCGCGGGGAAAGTGGCCGACGCGTCGACGTGCACGGACCGCAGCTCGATGCCGCGCCTGCGCGCCTCTCGGTGCAGGTCGTTCGTGAAGCACGCCGCGAGCGCGAGGAGCAGGAGCTCGCCGCCGTTGAAGCCGAGGCCCATGCCGCCCCCTTCCTTCGAGCGGTCGATGGTGACCGTGCGCGCGCCGCTCCAGCCGACAGCGGGCGCGCCAGGCGCGCTGCGCACGCTCGCGCTCATGCGCGCCACGCGGGCTCACGCTCCGATGCTCGCGACGCGCTCGTACCACGCGCGCACGTGCGGCAGCGCGCGCGGGATCTCGTTGCCGCTGTAGGGCAGGCAGTGGAGAGCGCCGTAGAGGGCGA
>DATLCC010000096.1:0-17695 GCA_035526585.1 Thermoplasmatota archaeon
CCACGTGTTCGGCGACATCCGCGACCTCAGTCCCGGATAAGCCGAACACCACTCACACATGTGTTCGGCGACATCCGCGACCTCAGTCGCGGCTAAGCCGAACACCACTCACACATGTGTTCGGCGACATCCGCGACTTCAGTCGCGGAGAAGCCGGACACCGCTCACACGATGTGTTCGGCGACATCGTGGACTTCGCGGTCGCAGTAGCCGCAGCGCAGCCGCAGAGGCTCCCGCGCGGCGACGAGGAACTGCGTCTTCACGGGCTCGTGGTTCGTGACGCAGTTCGGGTTCGGGCACTTCACGAGGCCGCTCACCTTCTCGGGAAGCTGCACGACCTCCTTGCGGATGACCTCGTACTCGCGGACGATGTTGATCGTCGCCTGCGGCGCGATGAGCGAGATCTTGTTGACCTCGGTGGGGTCGAGCTCGCGATCCTCGATCTTGAGGATGTCCTTGCGCCCCTTCGCGGACGGGACGTTCATCGCGGCAGTGAGGACCGAGGTCCAGCCTGGGCGCGGCATGTTGAGGATGCGGAGCACGCGGATGGCGTTCCCGGGCGCGATGTGGTCGATGACCGTGCCATTGCGGATGGGCTGGACCTTCAGCTCCTGCATTCTAACGTACCTCCTCAGAGTGACGCCTCTGAGGATAAGGCGCGCTCGGAAGCGCGCCGGTATCCAGGCCCAGGAGGTCCGCGAGAAGAGCCATGCGTACGGGCACGCCGTACGCAGCCTGCTCGAAGTACTTCGCAGCCGGCGTCTCGTCCACGCTCGCGTCGATCTCGCCGACGCGCGGCAACGGGTGCATGACGATGATGCCCTTCTTGCCGTTCGCGAGAAGCTGGTTCGTGACCTTGAACACGCCCTGCACCTTGCGGTACTCGTCGAGGTCGGGGAAGCGCTCCTTCTGGATGCGCGTCATGTAGAGCACGTCCGTCTCCGCGATCACTTCCTCGAGCGTCGCGGCCGTCCGGACCTTCGCGCCCATGCGCTCGAGATGATCGCGCATGTCCTGCGGCACCTGCAACGCCTCGGGCGCAACGAAGATCATGTCGACGCCGTACATCGCGAGCGCCTGCGCGAGCGAGTGCACGGTACGGCCGTACTTCAGATCGCCCGCGATCGCGACCGTGTTGTGCGCGATCGTGCCCTTCGCCTTGCGGATCGTGAAGAGGTCCGCGAGCGTCTGCGTCGGGTGCTGCCCGGCGCCGTCGCCGCCGTTCACGACGGGAACGCGGCTCGCGCGCGCCGCGAGGCGGGCGGCGCCCTCGCGCGGGTGGCGCAGCACGATCACATCGCTGTACGCCGCCACCATGCGGATCGTGTCGGTGAGCGTCTCGCCCTTCTGCGACGACGTCGAGCCCGGCTCCGCGACGCTGATGACGTCGCCGCCGAGCCGATGCATCGCGCTCTCGAAGGAGAGGCGCGTCCGGGTCGAAGGCTCGAAGAAGAGCGTCGCCAGGATCTTCCCGTCCGCAAGGTCGAGGCGCGCCTCGCCGCGGCTCGCCGGAAGGAGCTTCTCGGCGGAATCCAGGAGGCGGTCCATGTCCGCGACGGTGAGGTCGCCGATGTGGCAAAGGTGGCGTACCGGGCCCCGCATGCCGCGCCATCCGGGGGCGGTGGATAAAGGCTTTCGACCGAGCGCGCCGGCCTACCCGGCGCGCTCGCGAAGCTCGATCTTGTTCCCGAACGGGTCGAGCGCGTAGAACCCGCGCGTCCCGACCTCAGGCGGCGCATCGTAATGCCGAAAACGCGCCTTGTCCAGCGCCATGCGCATCGCTTCGGCCTTGTCCACGCGGAAGCGCGCCAAGGGCTTCGACTGATCCGGCTTGAAGCCGACGAGCGGGATCACCTTGAACAACCCCGAATCGCACTGGAACCACACGCCCCGCTCGCCCGGCGGCTTCATCGCCTCCCGAAGCCCCAGCAGCTGGCCGTAGTAACGGCGCGCGTCCGCGTCGCCACCCGGCGGCATCTGCACGCCCTCCCCCATCTCCTTCGACACCGCCTTCGGCACAAGGCCCGCGACCGCTGCGCGGTCGCTTCAACCTAGGGCAGGGTGGGGCCCGGACGCCGGCGAGGCGCCGGCGAGCCGCAAACCTCCTGAGGAGAGCCGACCCTCGCGAGCCGTTGGCCCTCGCCGGCATCCTCGACACGCTCGCCCAACTGAGCCTCGACACCGTCGAGCGCCTCCACTACCCAGGCATCTTCCTCCTCATGACCATGGAAAGCATGGTCCTCCCCGTCCCCAGCGAAGCCGTCCTCCCCCCCGCCGGCTGGCTCGCCTACGAAGGCAAGATGAACCTCTGGATCGCCCTCCTCGCCGCCACCCTCGGCACCCTCGTCGGCTCCCTCCTCAGCTACGCCATGGGCTACTACGGCCTGCGCCCCCTCCTCGAACGCTACGGCAAGTACGCCCTCGTCAAACCCCACCACCTCGACCTCACCCACACCTTCTTCGAACGCCGCGGCGGAGCCCTCGCCATCTTCCTCGCCCGCTTCGTCCCCATCGTCCGCCACCTCATCAGCATCCCCGCGGGCAGCGCACGCATGCCCATCGTGCCCTTCCTCGCCGCCACCCTTGCCGGCGGCGCGGCATGGAACCTCATCCTCCTCGCCGCCGGCTACAAACTCGGCGAAAACTGGCACAGCGTCACCGAATACGTCGAAGGCACCAAGTGGACGGTCCTCGCGCTCACGATCGTCCTCGTCGCCGGCGCCGCCGTCGGATGGTGGCTCAAAAAACGTCGCGACACCGGCACCCGGCTGCCCGGCGAATGAACGCGGCCAACTTCGTGTGAAGCCCGGAAAGAGTTGATATCCCTCCGACCACTTGCATGCGATCGACTCAGCAAGCTGTCGCGACGCTGGCATGCGACCCAAGCACGCGCGCACGATGCGCGGCGCGGGCAGACGCTACCGGTGCCATCGACGACCGCAGTCGTCGTGAGGGCGCGAGGGCGCGCCCGGTCCGCGAAGCGGGCGCGCCCGAAGCGGTAGCGCCAGCGGTCTCGTGTGCGGTGGTGGCGGGGGAGGGCCCTCGGTGGAACGAGGCACCCAGAGGAAGAACAGGAGTTGCGGAGAGCGCGATACCGACGCGCGCGCAGCGCGACCGAGCCGAAGCGAGGTCGATAGTCCTGGTGGTTTTTTCTAAGGCGCGGCCGCAGCCGCGCCGAAGAAAAAACCACCAGTCAGGCGGTGGAAAACGAGCGAAGCGAGTTTTCTACCCGCGGTTCTTGATCGCGATCACTTCGACGATCTTGACGGCGTCGCCGTCGTTGACGAGGAGCGTCTTCTGGATCTTCTCGAGGAAGCGCTTCTCTTCGGGGGCGACGTTGCCGTCGGCCATGAGGGGGTCGGCGGCGAGCGCGAAGGCGGTCTGCTTGAGCTCGGGGCGGATGGCGTTGCTGCTCAGGTCGAGGAGCTTGTCGACGCCTTCGGTGCGGGCGACCTTGATGAGCTTCTCGAAGACCTTGTTGACGTCGCGGTTGCTCATGCCTTGGTAGAGCTTCATGCGGGCGAGGCTTGTGCCGAGGCCGGCGGCTTCCTCTTCCGTGATCATGCCGTCGCTGGCGATGGCGGCGAGGGCGATGCCGGCCATGCCTTCGGCTTCGGTGAGCTTGTCGGTGGCGGTGCTGCCGAGGACTTTGTCGAAGAGGCCCATGGTGGATGTCTCCTGGCGCCGCGAAGTCGGGTAGGGTAGATGAAGCTTGCTTGCGGCTCGTGGCTGGCGCTCATTCCTCGACGACGGGCAGCGTCACCGTCAGGTCCGTGAGGAGCGCGGCGCCGGGCGCGCGCTGTCCGTTGTGGGCGTACCATTCGTTGAGGCCGTCGATTCGCAGCAGGAGCTTGTCCCCCTCGTTCAGGCGGGCTGCGACGGCGACGAGGTCGAGGTCGAGCGGTTCGCCGGGGACGAGGCGGATGGGCTGCGTCTGGTCGTCGACGATGCGTTCGTGGCCGTCGGGGGAGAGGATGACGAGACCCGCGAAGGCGAGCCCTTCGACGACGATGCCGTCGGTCCCGGTGGCGCGCAGGTGCGGGATGCCGGCGAGGAGCGCGGGGCCGTCGAGGACGGGGAGGGCGACGCTGCCCGCGCCTTCGGGCACGAGGATCGCCGGGATCGCGACGTCGAGCGCGCCCGTGGGCAGCGCGTCGAACGTGACGCATTCTCCGTCGTCGAGCGCGAAGCTGATCTCCGGCACGCCGCTCGCGGGCCCGCTCATGAGGCGCTCCTCGAGCCAGCCCGCGATGACGTCCGCGTTCACGCCGCAGGGGCCCTCCTCCTGGAACGTCTCCGCGCGTGCGGGCGTCGTGCCCAGCGGCTGGAGGGACGGGAGCACGTGGCCGGTGAGGTGCGTGAAGAGGCGCACGTCCTGGCCGGGCTTCGCGTTCAACGCCTCGTACCCGCGGAGCGCGTTGTTGGCGTTGAAGAGCACGTCGGGCATGCCCTGGATGAAAAGGACGTCGGCGTCGATGTTGGCGAGGACCGGGCTCGATCCTTCGAAGTGGTCGAGCGCCTCCTGCGGGACTTCGCCCGTGAGGAGGATGGCGGCGTACCAGTCGTCGATGCGTGGGTCGTAGCGGACGCCGCCCTGCTTCGCGAGGCCGATCAGCGCATCGAGCCAGACGCTCTTGGGCGCGTGCTCGGGGGCGAGCGAGTAGGGGAGGTCGGTCCATGTGATCTCGGGCGCGATGGCGTCGAGGCGCCTGTCGTGGCTCGCGGCGGTGAGCTGCATGCCGCCCGCGTAGCTGTAACCCGCGCCGCCGGCGATGATATCGTTCGGGATGCCGCTCGCGGGCTCCTTCGCGACCCAGTCGAGCGTGGCGGCGTAGTCGAGGACGGCGATCGTGTCCTTGACCTCGAAGTCCTTGTGGTGGACCTCGGCGATCGCCTGGCTCTCCCCATGGCCGCGCTCGTCGATCGTGATGACGCCGAGCCCGTCGCCCCACAGGCGCCCCACGATCCCGCTGCCGTCGGTGATGCGCGATCCGCCCCAGCCGTGGCTGTGGAGGATGATGGGGACGGGGCTCCCGGCGCTCGCGCCCGCGGGCCGGTAGACCGTGATGGGGACGATCGTGCCGTCGAAGCTCACGACGCTCGCGTCGTAGCTCGTGGCGGTCGCCGCGTCCGCCTCGGGCGCGGGGAGGGCGTCGTCGCGCGCGCCCGTGAAGAGGGCGGTCGCGGCGACGACGAGGAGGACCGCGAGGGCGAGGGCGACGAGGGAGGAGCGCAGGGGGGAACGCCTCCCCCCTGGAGCGACCGGCGCCCGTCTTCAACCCTTCGTGCGACGGAGGGTCGCGACGGCGATCGCCGAGCCTGCGAGGGCCAGGAGGACGAAGGGCGCGCCCGGCGCCGGCACCTTCGCGAGCGGGCTCGCGCTGGAGGCCGCCGTCACGAGCGCGAAGGGGTCCGGCGCGTCGGCGCCTGCGAGCGTGGCGCCCGTGAAGCGGCTCGCGCCGGTCTTCGCGTCGATCGCGTAGACGAGCTCGGTGGACGCGGCGTCGCTCGCGCTTCGCACCGTGACGAGGAGCGCGCCCGACGCGTCCTGCGCTGCGTCGAGCTGCGCGGTCGCGTCCTTGAGCTTCGCGGGAAGCTGCGCCGTCGAGGTCCAGGCGACGCTTCCGTCGACGCCGTCGAGCATGGTGAGCGCGAGCTCGCCGTTCGAGGCGACCTCGCCCATGACCGCGAGGTCCACGCCGTCGGCGAGCTGGATCGCCGCCACGTCGGACGCGGCGTCGAGCGCGCTCGTCCACGCCACGCCGCCGGTCGCGCCGCTGAGGACCTGGATCGCCGCGCTTCCCTTCTCCTGCGCGACGGTGGCGACGTCAGGCACGCCGTCGCCCGTGAGGTCCGCGAAGCCTTGCAGGGCGCCCGTGAACGAGTCGGTGACGCCGGCCACGGGGACCGCGGTCGCGGGCAGCTCCGCGGTCCAGCATTCGACGCCTTCGCGCAGGCACTGCAGCTTGATCGTGTCGCCCGTCTTCGCCTGCGTCGCGACGAGGATCGCGTCCGCGTCGCCCGCGACGTCGGAGGTCAGGTCCCCGAGCGGGAGGGCGACGAGGAGTCCGGCCTCGCTCGCGAGCGAGGTGAGGATCTTGCCGTCCGCGCCGGAGAGGACGCTCACGGCGGAGGTGCCCTGGAGGTCGAGGTCGTTGGGCATCGTCTCGACGATGAGGTCCTCGACGCCGTCCGCGTCGACGTCTCCCGCGTGGGGGATCAGGAGGACGAGATCCGTCGTCGCGTCGAGATCGACCGACCAGAGGAGGCTGCCATCCAGCGCGTGCGAGGCGATCGTGGGGACGTGCGCCGGTGCCTGGTCGATGGGCGAGCCGTCCGCCGTCGAGAGGACGAGGATGCGCGCGGTGCCGTTGCTCACGACCGCCGCGTGGGAGACGATGTCGGAGCCGGGGGTCGCGGCCTCGATCACGCCCTGCACCTTGCCGGCCGCGTCGAGGATCTGGATCTTCTCGCTCGCGTCCGTGGAGGACAGGAGGAGGTCGGAGAGGGAGAGCCCGGCCGACGCCTCCGTCGACTCGGTCGTCACGAAGAGGAGGAGGTCCTCCGCGCCCGGTTCGAGCTGCACGTGCGTCGCGCTGGAGCCCGCCGCTGCGACGGTCTCGCCGCCGCGCGAGCTCTCCTCCGCGGCGAGCTCGACGAGCGCCTTGCCCGTCGCGCCATCGAGCGCGTGGAGAGTCGCCTGCGCCTTCTCCGACGACACCGGCGCGCCTTCAGGCACGCTGGAGGCGGCGTCCTGCGCGGTCTTCACGACGACGTCCGCGACGCCGTCGCCCGCGACGTCGGGCGCGCAGTCGAGCGTCGCCGACGCGTCGGTCGCGCTCTCCCACAGGACGTGCGTGGGATCGGCGCCGTCGATGGCACGCAGCGTGGCGCCGCTGTCGTCCTTGAGGCGGACGAGGAGGTCGAAGGTTCCGTCGGCGTTCACGTCGCCGAGCGCGCAGACGACGGCGGCGTGCGCGTCGGCCGCGACGTCCGCGCCCGAGGGGGCGAACGCGAGCGCCCAGCGGTACGCGGAGGCGTCGGTGGCGTTCGTCGCCGACGTCCCGAGGGGCGCGAAGGCGAACAGGGCGAGCACGAGGAAAGGGATCGCTCGGATCGGCTGCATACCGCCCCCGCCGCCGTTCGCGGAAGCAATGTCTTTGCCCCTACGAACCCCGGAGAGCCGCTCGCCTGCCCGCTGCGGTCACGCTATCGTTCTAGCGCCAGCCTCATACAACGCGGTACTCCGCCGTCTCGCCGGCAAGGACCTTGCGCACCTGCTCGGCGACCATGAGGCCCGCCTTGCTCTGCGCTTCGTGCGTGCTCGCGCCCACGTGCGGCGTGAACACGACGTTGGGGAGCGCCGCGAGCGGCGACTCCTTGAGCGGCTCGGCCTCGAAGGTGTCGAGGCCCGCGCCGGCGATGCGGCCGCTCTGGATCGCGTCGAAGAGCGCCTTCTCGTCGATGATCCCGCCGCGCGCGACGTTGAGGAAGTAGCTCCCCTTCTTCGCCTGCGCCAGAAGATCCGCGTTCACGAGGTGCTTCGTCTCCTTCGTGAGGGGCACGTGGACGGAGACGAAGTCGGCCTGCTGCACGACCTCGGCCGGCGTCTCCACCTTCATCGCGCCAAGCTCGCGCGCGCGGGCGGCGTCCACGTAGGGATCGTACACGACGACCTTCATGCCGAACGCCCTGCAAAGCTCCGCGACGCGGCCGCCGATGCGGCCCACGCCGATGAGGCCCAGCGTGCGCCCCTGGAGCTCGATCCCCATGAGCGCCTTCTTCTCCCACTTGCCTTCCTTCGTCGTGAGGTCCGCGCGGGGGATCTGCCGGCAGAGCGCGAGCATCTGTCCCAGCGTCAGCTCCGCGACGGCGTTCGTCGCCGCGAGCGGCGCGTTCACCACGGCGACGCCCCGCTCCTTCGCGGCGATCGTGTCGATGTTGTCGACGCCGACACCCGCGCGGCCGACGACCTTCAGCTTGTCCGCGACGCCAAGGACCGCCTTCGTGACCTTGGTCTCGCTGCGCACGAGCAGCGCTTCGTAGTGCGGGATCTCGCGGAAGAGCTCGTCGGGCGTGAGCTTCTTTTCCACCACCTCGTGCCCGGCCTTCCGGAGCGCGGTCGCCGCGGCGGGGTCCAGGGGGTCGGTCACGAGGATGCGGGACATCGGCCGCTGGACTCCCCGCCGCGGGAAAAGCGTTCGCCCGTCCTTCGTTGACCACGACGAGGTGGACAGGCGGAAATGTAACCTTTCGGTTACGAGGTGTGTGAAGGCGAACGAGGCGAAAGGACGACGTGGACGACGACGCGGTCGCCGCTCCTCGTCACGCCTCGTCGCGCCTCGCCACGCATCGACACGCCTAGGAACGCAATCGTTGCCCCTCGCGGGGACACCCGAAACACGACGCCCCCCTGCATCCTTTGGGATGCGGGTGAGGGAGTGCGGGTCATCTCGCTGATGTGGATCATCCTCCTTGCGGCGCCGCTTGCGGCAGCCGACGATCCGTTCCGGGACCAGGTGTGCCCCGACACGGAGAGCTGCGTCGGGCCGGGCATGTGCACCGAATGGGGCTGCGTGCCGCGATCCTGCCAGCCGCTCGTGTACTGCCGCAGCGTCCTCACATCCACGCAGGAGTGCGAGGTCAACCTCACGATCGACGGCGAGACGTGCCAGCTCGTCGCGGGCCTTGGCGCGCGCTCCAACGATCACAGGAACGAGTTCTGGGTCGCCGCGTCGCTCACGAACGGCAACGTCGACGCGTTCAACCTTCCCAACACGTGGATCACGCCGGCCATCGAGGCCTCGGCGAGCGTGGCCGGCGTCGAGACCGGCGACGTCTCGGTCGGCGTCTACCGCAGCGACATCCTGACGGAGGGCCCCCGCGGCGGCGTCCTCGGCGCCGTCTCTCCCTCCCCGGAGCATCAGTGGACGCACCTCGCCTTCGAGATCCACCAGGGCGACGGCGCGACCGCCGGGAACGACATCGTCGTCGGGATCTACTTCCTCGACTCCGCGCCCGATGGCTGCTACGCGCGATCGTCCGCCTCGACGGTGCCGCTCTTCGAGTGCCCGCCCCCTCGCGAGATCCTCTGATAGATCTCCACGAGCCGATCTGCGACGCGCGGCAGCGTGAAGTGCTTGAGCACGCGCTCGCGCGCCGCCTTCCCCATCGAGGCGGCGAGCTCCTCGTCGAGGGCGAGCCGACGGATCTTCTCCGCGAGGTCGCGCGCGTCCAGCGGCTCCGCGACGAGCCCTGAGACGCCGGGCTCCAGCACCTCGCTCACGCCGGGGATGTCGCTCACGACGACCGGCCGCCCGCTCGCCATGCATTCGAGCGCCGCGATGCCGAACGCCTCGAGGCGCGAGGTGCTTGGAAGGACGCCCACCGCCGCGGCGCGGTAGTAGCTGGGCAGGTGCCGCGCATCGACCTTCCCCGCGAACACGACGCGCCCCGCGGGAAGGTCCCGCGCCATGCCCTCCAGCGCCTCGCGGCGCGGGCCATCCCCGACGACGAGGTGCACGACGGGCGCGGTGTGCTCGGCGGCTCGCAGGAACTCCTCCACGCCCTTGTGGTGGGTGAGCCGGCCGACGAAGAGCGCGATCGGCCCCGCGCCGAGGCGGTGGCGCCGGCGCACGTCGAGCGTCGCGGGCGCGTCGGGGCGGAAGCGCTCGGTGTCCACCATGTTGGGAACGACCTCGACGTCCGTGCGATGCCAGAGGCTTCGCGACGTCTCGGCGTACGTGCGCGTCGTCGCGATGATGGCATCGGCCGCGCCGACGGCGGCGCGCCCCATCGTGCGCCGGTACGTCTCCACGATCGCGCCGCCGCCCACCCTCGGGATCTCGAGATCGCAGTGGTACGTGAGTGCAAAGGGCGTGTTGCTTGCGCGGGCCCACCGCGCCGCGTACCACGAGGAGAGGGGCGGCGGCGAGTGCGCGTGCACCAGGTCGCGAGGCGCCGCCGCGAGATGCTCGCCCAAGCGCGGCGTGATCGGCGTCGAGAAGAGGATGCGCGACGTGGGCACGCGCGTGATGAGATAGCCGTCGCGCTCTTCGCTGGGGGCGGTGCCATCGAGGCGCGACGTCAGGACCTCCACCTCGTGGCCGCGGCGCGCAAGCTCGGAGGCGACGCCCTCGACGTGGCTCTCGACGCCGCCCACGTGCGGATGGAGATACGGTGCCACCTGGGCGATCCTCAGCGTCTCCACGCGCTCACTTCTGGGCAGCCATCTCGGAGAAGAACCGCGCCGTCGCCTCGATGCCGCGGTGGTAGTTGACCACGCGGAAGTGCTCGTTGGGCGCGTGCAGGTTCTCGTCGTGGAGGCCGAACCCCATGAGCACGGTCGAGACGCCGAGCACGCGCTGGAACGTCGCGACGACGGGGATCGAGCCGCCCTCGGCGAGGAAGAGCGGCTTCTTGCCGAAGGTCGCGTGGAGAGCGCGCGTCGCGGCCTGCATCGCCGGGTGCTCCAGGGGGACCTTCGCCCCCATGCCTCCCGAGAGCTGCGTGACCTTCACGTCGACGCCGGGGAGCGCTTGCTTCTTCAGGTAGGCTTCGAAGCTCTTCGCGATGCGCTTGGGGTCCTGCCCCTGGACGAGGCGCATCGAGACCTTCGCGTGCGCGTGGCTCGGGATCACCGTCTTCGCGCCGTCGCCCTGGTAGCCGCCGTAGATGCCGTTGATCTCGAAGGTCGGGCGGACGCTCGTGCGCTCGGCGGCGGAGAAGCCCTTCTCGCCCCAGAGCGCCTTGAGGCCGAGCGTCTTCTTGTATTCGGCATCCTTGAAGCCGCTCTTCGCGATCGCGCTGCGCTCGCTTCGCGTGACGTTCACGCCCTTGTAGAAGCCGGGGATCTGCACCTTGCCCGTCTTCGCGTCCTTCATCTTCGCGAGCATCTGCACGAGCGTCTCGGCGGGGTTCGCGAGAGATCCGCCGTAGGTGCCGCTGTGGAGATCGCTGTTGGGGCCGGTGATGTCGACCTGGAAGTAGATCAGGCCGCGCAGCGAGTAGGTGATCGCGGGCTGCTCCATCGACTTCATCGCCGTGTCGCTCACGAGGACGACGTCGCAGGCGAGCTCCTTCCTCATGCGCTCGATCGCGGCGTCGAGGTTCTTCGAGCCCACCTCCTCTTCCCCCTCGATCAGGAACTTCACGTTGACCGGCAACGCGCCCCCTCCCTTGAGGTGCGCCTCGACGGCCTTCACGTGCGTGTACATCTGCCCCTTGTCGTCGGTCGAGCCGCGCGCGAAGATCTTGCCATCGCGCACGGTGGGCTCGAAAGGCGGCGACTGCCACAGCTCCAGCGGCTCGGGCGGCTGCACGTCGTAGTGCCCGTAGCAGAGGACGGTCGGGGCGCCTGGCGCGTGGAGCCACTCGCCGTACACGAGCGGGTTGCCCGGGGTCTGGATGAGCTTCACGTTCTCGACGCCGGCTTCGCGAAGCGAAGCCGCGATGAAGTTCGCCGCGCGCTCGATGTCCTTCCCGTGCTTGGCGGGCTGCGCGGAGACGCTCGGGATGCGCAGCAGCTCGAAGAGCTGGTCGAGGTTGCGCTTCTCGTTCGCCTTGGCGTACGCGAGGGCCGCGTCTTCGGGCATACGGGATTGCAGTTGGGGCCCCGCGCATAAGGATGACCGTGCTCCCGCAGGCCTCCCTCGGCAGGAACGCGATGGACCCCGAAGGCGAGGCAAGAGAGGGGGACCCTTGAAGTGTGGGCCGCCACGTGCGCCGCACCATGTCCTGGTCGGCCCAGATCCGCGCGCGCGTCGCCCCGCTCTACGAGCAGATGGTGCCCTACGACCCGTGCCACGATCTCTTCCACGTGGAGCGCGTCGTCCGCAATGCGCGCCTCCTTGCGAGGCTCGAAGGGGCGGACGAGGAGGTCTGCGCCGCGGCGGCGTATCTCCACGACCTGGATCGCACGGGGTCGAAGGACGCGCTCGCCGATGCGCGCGCGCACCTCGTGGCTACGGCAGCGCCCGCGGACTGGAGCGCGCGCGTGATGGAGGCCGTCGAGCGCCACAAGGACAAGTCGTTCGCGCCCGGCGGCAAGAAGGCCATGTCGATCGAGGCCGCCGTCGTGGGCGACGCGGACAAGCTCGAAGCCATCGGCGCGATCGGCATCGCGCGCGCCTTCAGCTTCGGGGGCCTCAAGGGGCGCGCGCTGTGGGACGGCGCGGACACGACGCCCGCCGATGTCTACGTGAGCGGAAGGATGGGCACGACGATCCAGCACTTCTACGACAAGCTGCTGCGCCTGCAGGACGACTTCAACACCGCGAGCGGGCGCCGTCTCGGAGCCGAGCGGACGATGTTCCTGCGCACGTACCTGGAGCGCTTCTTCGCGGAATGGCGCGCGGCGAGCCCGTGAGACGGCGCGACATGGAACACACGCCGGAGCGCGCACCCGATGAGCTACCACCCCCCGCGGTGATACCGTGCGCCTCACACCGTATCGCGCGCTCCTTGGCCTTGTCCCGGTTCGTTCCGGGCGATCGCATCCACGCATCACCCTCAGGTGATGCGCGGAGAAGGCGTGGCTCTCAAGCCGCGCCGGCCTCCCGGCCGGGCTGCTCGCACAGCCTCCTCAACAGCCTCCCCAACCAACCCAGGGCTGCCCGGCCTTTTTCTCATCCCTCATCATCGATATGCGCCCAAAAGGCTTCCATGACGCTCGCATCGACCCAAAGGCCGGCTGCGAGGATGCTGCGGAGCATGGCGGCGAGCTCCTCGCGAGAGCCGAGGGCGCCAAGCCGATGCGCGCGCGCGACCAAGCCCAGCGTGCCCACCGGGGTCCCCCCTTCCAATCGCACCACGCGACGGGCGAGGCCGTCATCGACGAGCACGATCCCTTTTCGCGCGAGGGCGATGGCACCGATTTCGCCCGGGCCCAAAGCAGGGTGACGCTTCGCGATCGTGCGCAGGTCCGAAGGATCCGCCGTCGCTCGCGTGAGGAGGCCCGCGCTGAACGCGGCTTCGATCGCGCGCGCGTCCGTTCGTTGCGGGATCCCCACGAGGCACTCGCGCTCGACGGCTGTCTCAACGCGGATCGCGTCGAAGACCCGGGGAAGGATGCCGAGGTTCCCCGACTTCGCGAGGATGATGAGGACGGACGAGTCCGCGCTTACGGTCTCGCGGCCCATTCGAGGTCTTCCTGAAGGTCGGTCCGCTCGTAGTCCCTCAGGATGCCCGCGCGGCGCAATTCATCGAGGAACGCCCCCATCGGGATCGCTGCCATGTGCGTCGCCTTCCCCAGGGACGCACGACGCGCCCGATACGCCTCGATCGCTTGAGCGACGCGTTCTGCGGCGACGCCTCGGCGGACGACGTCTCGAAGGACTTCCGATCGCGAGCGCCCGCTGGCGCGCGCGAGCTCATCGAGCGCGTCCACGATGTCGTCGGGCAAGCGGCCTGAGACGGTCTCGCTCATCATGTATGCGATCGTATGCAACCGTATATGAGCCTATCTTGACGCCTGTCGCATGCGCGTCGTCGACGCATCGCGCGCTCATCGCTTCTTGGCGCTTTTCTTGACCCCTGCCTTCTCCGGGGGCGCCTTCTTGCTCGCGCGCGTCGCAGCTGGCGCCTTCTTCGCCGCGGGCTTCGCAACGGGCATCGGCTGAAGCCGCTTGGCGCCCTTGGCCGACTTGGCGCCCTTGGCGACCACTTTGGCCGGCACGAGCCTGTACGCCCTCGCCGCCCACACCGCGAGCTCGCGCGGCTCGTCGTAGAACCGCTCCGGGATCACGATCCACTCACTCATCGTCATCTGGGTGGACTTGTTCCGGTAGACCCACGCGCGTCCCCCGATCGCCTCGAACTCCTTGCGCGCGGCCTCGTCGGAGAACTTCAGGATGATCTCGTCGTCCGTCACGATGCCCGCGAACATGCCGCCATTCGACGCGAACAGTCCGTGCCCGCCGAACATCTTTCGAGTGGTGTGCGGCAGCTTCATGCACGCATCTTCGAGGATCTCGATGTTGCCCATGCGCGTCTCCAGGCGGTCGTTGAGCTTAGCCGTTGGCGCGCGCTGGGATGCCTCCATCGTGCCGTCCCCGAAGGAGGGCGCCCCATGGAGAGTGTTCAGGGCTGCGGCCCACCGAAGCGAAGCCATCGCCTACCGTCCCCACAGGGGGAACCTGCCGGAGCGGGCGCGAAGCGAGCACTATCGAGCTTCGTGCCGGAACATGCTCTCGATCTCGTCCTTGTAGTTCGCGAGGATCACGCGGCGCTTCTTCTTGAGCGTGATCGTGAGCTCGTCGCGCTCGATCGAGAAGACGTTGGGCACGAGGCGGAAAGCTCGGATCCGCTCGTAGTCCGCGACCTTCGCGTTCGCCTTCGCCACTTCGCCTTCGAAGAGCGCGCGCACCTCGGGGGCATCCACGAGATCGCCGCCGACCGTGTACGTCATGGGGGATCCGGTGGCGTCGGGCCTCACGACGAGCGCGCGCTCGTCGAACGGGATCCCCTGCTCGCGAGCCCAGCCGACGAGGCGATCCAGGTTGGGTTGGATGAGCGCGCCGGCGAACTTGCGCCCCGTGCCGACGAGGCACGCCTCGCCCACGTACGGGGAAACGGTCTTCAGCGTCTCCTCGACGAAGATGGGTGATATCTTCTTCCCCGTATCGAGGACCTCGATCTCCTTCTTGCGGTCCACGATCTTGAGGTAGCCCGCCTCGTCGATGCGTCCGATGTCGCCGGTGCGGAACCAGCGCTTCCCGTCGATGAGCACGAACGCCTCGGCGGTCTCCTCGGGCCGCTCGTGGTACCCAAGGAAGACGTTGGGGCCGTGGACGAGGATCTCGTTGTCTTCGTCGAGCGCGATCGAGACGCCGGGGAAGGGCGTGCCCACGGTGCCGGGGCGCACGCGATCGGTGGGGTTCGTCGTTCCGGGCGCGCTCGTCTCGGTGAGCCCCCAGGCCTCGACGATCACGATGCCGACGCCGCGGAAGAAGTACAGGAGCTCCGGCCGGATGGCGGCCGCGCCGGAGAGCGCCATCTCGAGCTCGCTCCAGCCGACCTTCTCGCGCAGCTTCGCGTAGACGAGCTTGTCGTAGAACGCGCGCCGCGCGGCGAGGAGCGCAGGCGCTCGTCCTCCGTCGGCGAGGGCGCGCCCGTAGTCGATCGCGACCCCGCGTGCGCGCTCCATGATGCGGCGCCTGAGCGGGGGCGCGGATGCCGCGGTCGCGAGGTACTGGTCGTGGATGCGTTCGTAGATGCGGGGGGCGCTCGCGATGAGGCGGGGGCGCATGGCGCGCAGGTCGTCGGTGAGGGTCTTGGGTTGCGTGAAGCCGATGCGTGCGCCCAGATCGATCGCGTTGAGGAAGACGGCGCGGGTGAGGCTGTGGGCGAGCGGGAGGAAGACGGCGGTCTTGCGGCGGTCGTAGGTGTCGAGGTGGAAGGCGCGCGTGGGCATGCGGGCGGCGCTCACGCAGTTGAGGTGGGAGAGTACGGCGCCCTTGGGGACGCCTGTGGTCCCGCTCGTGTAGATGATGGTGGAGGGATCCTTGTGCTTGGGCTCGGCGGCGCGTTGGTCGAGGAGCCCGGGGTTCGCTGCGGCGTGCAAGCGGCCTTGGGCGCGCAGCGCGTCGAGCGTCAGGGTGCGCTTCGCGAGGTCCGGCCCCGGGTCGGCCGCGTCGAGGGCGACGATCGCTTCGACGTCGAGGCGCGTGGCGATCGCGTGGAGCTTCTTCCATTGCGTGGGCGAGTCGACGAAGAGGGCGCGGCTTTGCGAGTCGCGCAGCAGGAACTCGACCTGGTCGGCCGCGAGGGTCGTGAAGAGCGTCGTCGTGACCGCGCCCGCCATCTGGATGGCGAGGTCGGCGAGGGCCCATTCGGGGCGCGTGTCGGCGAGGATCGCGACGCGGTCGCCCCGGCGGATGCCGAGCGCGAGGAGGCCGCTTGCGACCTCGCGCACGCGCGCCTCCACCTCGCGGTACGTCCAGGCGTGGAGCCCAGAGGCGTCGCGCCACTCGAATCCGACCTCGTCGGCGTGGGCGGCGGCGGCGTCGAGGAAGAGCGTCGCGACGTTCCCTTGGGGGATGTCGAGCGGGGGCCCTTCGAGGACACGAAGCGGGGGCACGATCGGCGATGCTCGGCCTGGCCCTTAATAGTCGGCCGCGGCCGGGGGACAGGAGACGCTGGAGGGTGGGGGTCAACCCTCGACGGGGACGACCTCCCAGCGCACGAGCGGGACGGGGTGCGTCAGGTCCGAGGCTAGCGGCCGCCGCGCGGGTAGCGGCGGTGCCGCTTCTCGCGCGATTGGTTGGTCGGCAGCGCTTCCGAATGCGGGGCACGGGCTGCGGTCATGGGCGGACTTGCGGCGCGCCCCCGTATCATGCTTCCCGCGCCCTCAGAGATGCTCGTCCCCGACGGTGTCCTTGATCCATCCGACGAGCGTGCGGTAGGTCTCCAGCCCCTTGGGAGTGATGGCGACGGTCTCCCCGACGACGATGAGCCCCTTCTGCTCCATCCAGTCGAGGTATTTCTTGTACACGTTGTAATTGAGGCGGACGGCGAGCTGGAGGTCGGTCTTGCGGTGCGGGCGCTGGTCGCGCCACAGCCGCTCCAGGAACCGCGCGACCACGTACAGGTCGGGCCGATCCAGCTTGCCGCCTTCCAGCCGCAGATCACCTCGGCTCGGCGTCGAGCTCGTCCATCAGGTACGTCTCGCGGTCGCGCAGCTCCCCGATGCGATCGCGCCACGCGTTGAGCTCGCGGTCGAGCCGGAGGAACTCGCGCGCCCACAGGATCGTGAGCACCACGAGGAACAGGAGCGTCAACGCCGCCGCGCCCCAGGGGACGTACGGCTCATCCGACGCGCGCGACGCCTGCAGCCATGCCCACGGCACGAGGAACGGGTACCACAGGAACACGCCGAGGACGCCGGCAAGGAGAAGGAGCTTGCGCGTGCGCTCCAGCTGCCCGCCCATGCGCTCCAACGAGCCGCGCAGCGCCTCGACGGTGCTGTCGCCCGAGGTGGGCCAGACGGCCGGCGTGCGTCCACGCACCCACGCGAGGCCGCCCAGGAGCGCCGCGAGCGCGGATGCGCCCATGAGGATCGAGAGCGCCGCGAACTGTCCCCCGTCGAGGCGCGCCGACTGGTAGATGACGGACGCGGCGGGGCGGTTGGCGCCTGGGTCGTCGCCCACCGTCGACCACTGGAAGACGACCGCGGGGTCGCAGACGTACTCGTAGGTGCCGCGTTCCTCGTCGAGCGTGAAGATCGGGTCGCGCGATGTCACCGTCTGGTCCGAGATGACGAACGTGCCTCCTTTCAGCCGCTCGAAGGCGAGGAGCGGTCGCGTCGGCGCTCCACCCTCGCGCATGCGCCCTATGTCCTCGCAACCGACGAAGTACGCATCCCCCGCCGCTTGCGGGTAGAGGTAGGTGACGTTGATCGAGCGCATGTTGAAGTAAGACTCGACGGGGTAGACGAGCAGGGCGGTACCGTTCGCGACCGTGAGGCCCGACGCGTCGAGCGCGCGCGAGGCCTCCTCCGTCGCCTGGACGCCCAGCATGAGGAGGCTCACGCCAAAGAAGAACAGGCCCGCGAAGAGTGCGATCGGGGGGATGGCCCGCCGCACGCTCGCGAACCGGCGCCGCGGTGGTGCGTCGGTCATCGGGATCGCGACCCCGCGACGGCCCAAGAGGGCTTCGGTCCCTCCGGGGTCTCGCCTCGCAGGAGCTTGACGAGCGC
>DATLCC010000097.1:0-22570 GCA_035526585.1 Thermoplasmatota archaeon
GTCGGACAAGGGCGCCAAGGAAGCCAAGGTCGCCAACAGGAGAGCAACGATGGACGCGCTTGGCGCCCTTGGCCTTCTTGGCGCCCTTTGCGCCGAGCGAGCCTCAAGCGAGCTCATGCCCAGACCAGTGCAGAAGATCGCCCGAGTGGCCGCCGTGCTGATGCCCGCCGGTCGCCGCGCAGCCATCGATGCCCTCGTAGCAGAGCATCGTCATCGCGCCGCCGGGGAAGATGTTGTCGTTCTGCGTGTGGCCGCCGATGTGGTCGTGGAGGTCCCACATGCCGGGATTGTCCATCTTGACGTAGAGATCGTAGCGCTCGCCCGGCGAGATGGAGATGACGTCGACCCAGTAGGGCGACTCCAGCAGCACGCCGTCCTTGTGCGTGACGAGCATGTGGTGGCCGTGCAGGTGCATCGTCATGATCGAGTTGCCCGCGTTCACGAGGCGGACGCGCGCGACGTCGCCCTCCTTCACGACGAGCGTCTCGGTGTACGGGAAGCTCACGCCGTTGATGAGCCAGGTGTTGTACGTGGCCGTGTACGGGGCGTACGTGATCGGGTACCAGCCGCGGTTCGGGCGCACGCTGGTGTTGCCCTGACGGAGCGCCTCGTCGACCTGCGCGTTGCGCGTGACGAGGTCGTTCCCCGTGCGCTCGGCGAAGTCCCTTGCGGAATAGTAGTCGCCGCCCTGCGGGAGCGTGCCGCTGGGCGTGGACCCGCTCTCGATGTGGAAGCGGTCCATGTCGTCCAGCATCATGACGAACTCCTTGTCGTAGCGCGGGTCGTCGTCCTGATCCTGCGGGTCGACGATGAGCGTGCCGTACATACCCATGTCGATGTGATGCTGCGCGTCGACGTGGCAGTGGTACCAGTACGTGCCCGCGGGCTTCGCGATGAACTCGTACGTGAACTCGTCGCCGGGCTCGACGACGTCCTGCGTCATGTAGGGCACGCCGTCCATCTCGTAGGGGACGTTCTGCCCGTGGAAGTGGAGCGTGTGGTTGAACCCGCCTACCGTGCTGCGAAGCGTCACGCGCACCGTGTCGCCTTCCGTCACGCGGAGGATCGGGCCGGGCACGCTCGCGCTCGCGGGGTCCTCGGAGAGCGAGAAGCCCCACATGCCCATCGTCGCGCCCGGATAGACCTCGTGCGTCATGCGATGCAGGTAGAGCGAGATGTCGCGCACGACGCCGGTCGGGACGACGTCCGAGCCGGGCGGGTGCGCCATGAGCTCGTTGACCTTCGATGCCTTGCCCTGGCTCGACGCGGTCTGGACGCCCTGGCTCGTGCAGCCCGCCACGACGACGGCGACGAGGACGAGCGTGAAGAGATGCGAGAAGCGCGGCATCGCTCTACCCCTCTCACGCCGGGCCGCGACTTAAGAAGGTTGTTGTGAGGGCCTGACACGCGGCGTTGATAAGGGGCTCCTGAGCCCGCGCGCCTCCGGCGGGGCCGCAGCGCAGAGAGGCGAAGCCGTTCGGTCGCCCGCGCGGAGCGCTTCGAGCGCGTATATCAACGCCCCAGGTTGCGTGTGAGACCGAAGCACAGATGGCGCGTGCGCCGCGTGAGTGAGCGGGATGCCCATGCGCCTCACTCTCCTCGCCCTCCTGGTCGTCGCCCTCTTCGCAGGCTGCACGGCCGCGGGCGCGAGCGGCGGCAACTTCGACCTCACGCCGGAGCGCATCGGCTGGTACGTGGGCGAGCGGGCGCACTTCATGCTCAACCTCACGCCAAGCCTCACGAAGCAGGCGCCCGACTATTTCCTCGACCGCTATTTCGCGATCGAGGAGATGCGCTACGAGGAGCGCGGGGCGGCGATCGGCGGCGATTACAAGACGCGCAACCCGGACGACCTGCATCTCGAGATGCTGCAGGGCGGCGCGACGGGCGAAGAGTTCTCCCTGAACCGCACCTCCGCCGGCGTCGACCTCTACGTGGACGTGCCGCAGAAGCTGCGCGACTCCGAGTACACGCTCGAGCTGAAGCTCTTCAAGGTCGGCTGGGTGAAGAGCGCTCCGTTCCGTGTCGATGAGCGCGTCACTCCATCGTCGTGATGCGCCGGCTCGTCTTTTTTTTTGCCGGAACCATCGAACTATCGTGTGACATCTTCCTTCACACGGGCGACGCCGTGACCGCGACCGCTTTCACGCTCGCCACGACGCGGCTCCCTTCCTTCAGGCGCAGCTCGCGCCGCGCGCCCCTCGTGACATGTGCGCAGAGCGCCAGCGCCCCTGCGCGCAGCGCGACCTCGTACGTGCCCTCGGAGAGTGCGCGCACGCGCTCCACGGTCATGCGCACGTGATTGCGCGCGCTCGTGCCGTCTGGCGCCGCGCGCGCGAGCACGACGCTCGTGGGATCCACCGCGAGCGAGACGGGCCCCTCGGGGATACGGCCGGCCGCGTGGAGCGTCTGGCGTCCGACCTCGATGGGCGTCGTCCCCGCCTCCCCATCGTACTCCTTCGCGACGCCGCGCAGCTTCCCTTCGCCCAGCCACACGAGCGCGGCGCGTGTGAGTCGCGCGTTCTGCCCGCCGCGCCCGCCGCGCCGCGCCTCCACGAGCCGCGCGCCGGCGCGCTCCTGTGCGAGCTGCAGATGGCGGCGCGCGTTCGACGCGTCCAGGCCCACCGCGCGCGCCGCGGCCGCGATGCTGCCGGCGCGCCGGATGCCCGTGAGGAGGGCGCGCGTGCGGTCGTCGAAGCCGAACATGGTCAATAGGTCATTCGACCTCTTGAAGTAAAAGGATGAGGGGATCAGCGCTGCTGTGCGGGCATTCCCGACATCTGGCTCATCCTCCCGTTCATCTTCCTGGGCGCCTTGCTCTACAGCAGCGTCGGCCACGGCGGCGCGACGGTGTACCTCGCGATCCTGACGCTCGCCGGATTCGCCGTCGGGAAGCTCACGACGACCGTGCTCGTGCTCAACATCGCGGCCGCAGCGATCGGCTTCGCGATGTTCGGCGCCGCCGGCCACCTGCGCTGGAGGCTCCTGCTGCCGTTCCTTGCCACGAGCGTCCCGATGGCGTACCTGGGCGGCCGCGTCCCGCTCTCCGGCCGATCGCAGGCGGTCATCCTCGGCCTTGCGCTCCTCGCGGGCGCGCTGCGCCTGCTCTTCCTTCGGAGCCTGCCGACCGTACGCGCGCCCAGGACCGGGGGGCCCTTCTACGCGATCGCGCTTGCCATGGGCGCGGCACTCGGCTTCCTCGCGGGCGCGACCGGCATCGGCGGGGGCATCTTCCTTTCGCCCGTCCTCTTGATGCTCGGCTGGGCGAGCGTCAAGGAAGCAGGAAACGTCGCCGCCGCGTTCATCGTGCTGAACTCGCTCGCGGGCCTCGCCGCGAAGCTCCCGCGCACTCCGCTCGACATGGGCCTGCTGCTGCCGCTTGGCGCGGTGGTCGTCGCGGGCGCGGTGCTGGGCTCGTTCGCGGGTGCCCGCAAGATCCCGCCGCGGGCGCTGCAGGTGCTGCTGGGCTGCGTGCTGCTCGCGGCGAGTGTGAAGGCGCTCTTCGGACTTTGATGCCTCAGCTCTCGATGGGCTGCGGCGCGCCCCTCACGTGGAGCCGGATGCCACGGAGGTACCACGCGCCGACGCCAAGCGCGTAGAGCGCGTAGGCGCCGAACTCCAGCCACGTGGGCGAGTCGCGGTAGCCGAGCACCGCGTGCGCGATGCCGCCCACGCTACCGTCCTCGTCGAGGACGGCCTTCGTGGACCAGGCGGGGCCCATCTCGGGGAGCCAGCCCACCTCGCCGAAGCCATGGACGGCGCTTGCGAGGAGGCCTGCTGCGAAGAGAACGAGGAGGATGCCGCTCACGGCGAAGAACTTCGAGACGTTGAGCCGGACGATCCCGTGGTAGACGAGATATGCGAGGATCGCGCTCACGCTGAAGCCCACGAAGGCGGAGAGCGCGAGCGTCGCCGCCGTGGAGGTGGGCGCGAGCGTTGCGAAGAAGAGGATCGTCTCGATGCCTTCGCGGCCGACCGCAGCGAACGCGAGGAGGAAGAGCATGACGGGCTTCCCGACCTCGACCGTTGCCTTCGCCTTGCCGCGCATCTCGGCGACGAGGCCGATCGTGTGTTTGTACATCCAGACGATCATGTACGTGAGGATGACCGCCGCGATGAGCGCGGCCCCCGCCGCAAAGAGCGCTTCGCTGCCGCTCTGTTCGAGGAACTCGCGCGCGGCGGCGTCGGAAAGCACGCCCAGAAGGAGCGTGGCGGCGACCGCGGAGATCGCCCCGGCGAGCAGGAACTTGTTCGCCTGGGGCTTCCCGAACTTCATGACGAGGCCCGTGAGGATGCTGATGATGAGGAATCCTTCGAGGCTTTCTCGGAGCACGATCAGGGTCGCTTCAGGCGAGAGCAAGGTCCAGACCTCCTTCTTCGGCTCGCCTAAATCACCATTTAGGTGAGCCGAATACGTCTCTGAGGCCGGGGAAGCGCCAAGGGGTCTTCATCTTTTGTGCCCAGGCAAACCGAATTCTCCAAGCCGCGCCCCCGCGTGCGCGTCGCATGGCGCGCCCCATCTTCCTCGCGACACCCGAGCGCGGCCACGCGGCGCACGCGCTCGCGGAGGCGCTGCTGCGCGAGCTGCAGGTGGCCACCGGCGGCGCCGTCAAGGGCTCGATGGTCCACGTGCCGCACCTCGCGGGCGACGGCCTCGATGCGGCCGCGTACTTCGCGCGCTCGCTCGAAGCGCTGCAGGAGGCGCGCGTCGTGATCGCGGTGCTGGATGGCGCGCAGGTGGACGAGAGCGTCGCGTTCTGGATGGGCTACGCGTTCGCGGCGTCGAAGCCCATCCTCGCGTACGCGACCGACGCTCGCGCGAAGGGGCCGATGGTGGCGGGCGCCGTCGTCGAGGCGACGCACGACGTCAAGGCGCTCGCGGCCGCGCTGCATCCGCATCTGGCTTGAACCCTCGCGCGCTTGCGCTTGCGCGCCCGCGACCGACGTTGGACCCAGGGGCGCGGGCGCGCAACCGCGCGACGGTCCGCGCAAAGTGCCAATCTTCAAGGCGCGCGTGCCGCCTCGCGCGAACGTGGCGCTGTCGGAGCGATGGAGGAACCGGCTCCACATCACGCGCACCGTCGCTCCGGCGGTCGTCGTCGCCTTCGTCATCGATCTCCTGTTCGCGCGCCCCAACGTCGGCGAGTTCGTCGGCCTCCTCTCGGGCTATCTCGTCCTGTACGTGCTCTTCTTCGCGTTCGGGCGTTGGCTCGGGAAGCACACATGGCCCAGGCGCGGCCATCGCCTCGCGCGCCGCATGCTGCGCCGCCGCCTGAGGCGGCGCAACGAGTTCGTCTTCGTGAGCGATCGGCCCGATCGCACGTTCTCGCTCCTGACGCGCGTGTGGGAGGTCGTGGGCTTCGCGGCAGGAGTGAGCGTGCTCTTCTCGGCCCTGCTGTCGCTCATCGGGCTCTCCGAGCGCTCGCTCTCCATCGGGAACAAGGTGCTTCCGCTCCTCGTGCCCGCGGTCGCGTGCTGGGCGACGTTCGTCCTCGTGCCCTACTGGCTCTTCGCGCGCCTGGGCTTCCGCATCGTGGATCCGGTCCGCTGGCTCGTCCTCCCGCTCTCGCGCCGCTACGCGGATCGCCTCAAGCTTTCGAACGGGGTGCTCCTCCTCCTTGCCGCGGGCGCCGTCTTCAACCTCGCCTTCCGCGCCGGCGCCTCCAGCGGCGAGGCCGTCGCCACCGCGCTCATCCTCGTGCTGCGCGTCGTCGCGAGCGTCGTCGTCATCGCGGCGACCGCCGTCGCCTATTACGTCCGCGAAGAGCGCCGCGTCGCGCGGGACGTCGAGGACGAGGCGCTCACGATGGGGATCCGGGACGGCAGAGGGATGAGCGATGGCGACTTCCTGCCGCGGCTTCCTGCTCCCAAGTCCCCCTGAGGCCCGCGCTCACGGGTCTTCTTCCGGGTAGGGATGGGGAGCGGGGGGGGATAGGGGTCGCATGCGCGCTCCACCGATCCCGACCCCGATCCCCATCCCGAAGGGGTCAGCCGTGGAAACGAGGCGGCTCGGGATGCCGATTTCGAAATCCGAACTCTTTTGAGGCATCCTCATCTCAACAGAGTTCGGATGGGCGCAGGTATCCTCCAGGATCTCGTGGTCGTGATGGTCGTCGCCGCAGCGGTGACGATCCTCTTCTACCGGCTCAAGCAGCCGGTGGTCCTGGGGTACCTCCTCGCGGGCGCGCTCATCGGCCCGCATATGCTGCGCTTCATCCATGGCGTCGACAGCATCAACGGGCTCGCCGAGCTTGGCATCATCTTCCTGATGTTCGCCGTCGGCCTCGAGTTCGACCTCAAGAAATTGCGCAAGGTCGGCGTCGCCGCCGCCATCGCCGCCGCGGTCGAGGTGGGCATCATGCTCGTCATCGGCTACGAGGTCGGCCTCTGGCTCGGCTGGAACCAGATGGATTCCATCTTCCTGGGCGCCGCGCTCTCGATCAGCTCGACCACCATCATCGTGAAGGTCCTGACCGAGATGGGGAAGCTGAAGGAGGAGTACTCGGAGCTCGCCTTCGGCATCCTGATCCTCGAAGACATCATGGCGATCGTCATCGTCGCGCTCCTTTCGAGCTTCGGCGTGACCGGGAGCTTCGAGGGCGGCCTCATCCCGAGCACGATCGGGGCCGTGCTCCTCTTCGTCTTCATCTTCATCGCCGTCGGCCTCGTGCTCGTCCCGCGCCTTATCGAGTCCGTCTCCAAGTTCCACGTCGAGGAGATCCTCGTCATCACCGTCGTCGGCCTCGCCTTCGGCGCCGCGCTCCTCGCGCACAACCTCGGCTTCAGCGTGGCTCTCGGCGCGTTCCTCATGGGCGCGATCATCGCCGAGTCGAAGGCCGTGCGTCGCGTGGAGCACCGCATCGTCCCGCTGCGCGACCTCTTCACCGCGACCTTCTTCGTGGCGGTCGGCATGCTCGTGGATCCGGTCATGATCAAGGAGCACTGGTGGCCGATCCTCATCATCACGACCGCGACCATCGTCGGCAAGGTGGTCGCGACCACGATCGCGGCCTTCAGCGTCGGCACGGACGGACGCACGTCGCTCAAGACCGCGTTCGCGCTCGGGCAGATCGGGGAGTTCAGCTTCATCATCGCCGGCCTCGGCCTCACGCTGGGCGTCATCCGGCCCGAGCTGCCCGCGATCGCGATCGCCGTCTGCTGCATCACGAGCCTCGCGACGCCCGCGCTCATCAAGGCGGGTCCGCCGCTCGCCGACAAGCTCGCCGTGAAGATGCCTCGCTGGTGGATCGGCCTCACCGGCGCGTACACGCGCTTCGCGAAGCGCATCATGACGAAGCAGGGCGAGCACCTCCCGCACCACGACCACCGTCGCGCACGCCACGGCACGCGCATGGCGATCTACGCCGCGTGGCTCTTCGGCCTCTTCATCATGGCCGCGTTCGTCTCGCAATGGCTCGGCGCCGAGGTCGGGAAGACACTTTCGCTCTCCGACAACGCATCGCGCGCCGCGGCTGTGGCGTTCCTCGGCCTTGCGGCCCTCCCGCTCTTCGTCGCGTTCGTGAAGGCGACCGAAGCCTACGTCTTCGCCGCGGCCAAGGCCAGCGCGTTGGACGCCAAGGAGCTCATCCACGGCCGCGCGCGCTGGCGCGAGCCCATCGTCCTCTCGCGCATCATCGGCGGCGTCGCGAGCGTGTTCCTCGTCACCGCTGCGACACTCGTCGCGTGGGGCGTGCACCCGCTCGCCGTCCCGAACGCGTGGATGCTCGTGCCCATCGTGCTTGCGATCGTCGCGATCGGCGGCGCGCTGTGGGACCGTCTGGAGCGCGTCTACGTCGGGATGGAAAGGACGCTCAACGAGCTCATGGGCGTCGACGATCACAGCCTCGAGGAGGACCGCAACAAGCGCCTGCGCGAGCGGCTGCCCTGGGGCATGGACATGGAGGAGATCCAGATCCGGCCCATCGACCGCGCCGCCTGGACGAGCCTCAAGGACCTTGACCTGCGCGACCGCACGGGCGCGACCGTCCTCCTCGTGGAGCGCGGCAGCCACGTCATCCAGAACCCGCACGCGGACATCCCGATCCTTCCGCACGACAAGATGATCCTCGTCGGAAAGCGCGACCAGCTCGACAAGGCCGCGCGCTATCTTGCGACGCTCAGCGAGCGCGGCCCGGTCGTGGCGCACGAGGTGCGCATCCCCGCGGGAAGCCCCGCGATCGGGCGCAGCGTCGGAGAGATCGACGCGCCGCACACGACGGGCGCGGCCTTCGGCATGATCGAGCGCAAGGACGGGCGCCTCGTCGCTCCCAGCCCGCGCGTCCTGCTCGAGCCCGACGACCACGTGACCGTGTACGGCCCCGAGGCGAGCATGCAACGCGTGCGCGAGCGGCTGCACGCAAAGCCCAGCCAGCGCGGCAAGATGGGTCCGGCGGGATAGGCCCGACAAGCCGCGACGTTCGGTATGGATGGGCCCGCCACAAGGGGCTTCTCCCCCATCGACGCACGGGCTACGGATGTCCGAGGCCGCGCACCCGACGCCCGGGGGGGCGCCCGAGCCGGCGCCCACCATCGTCGTCGACACGAGCGAGCCTGCGGAGATGCTGGAGCTCCTCGCGGCGCGCGGCGTCCAGGTGGAGCGCCGTAGGCTCGCGCCCGCGGACTACGTCGTGGGCCCGATCGCGATCGAGCGCAAGAGCGTCGCCGACTTCCACGCGTCGATGATCGACAAGCGCCTCTTCGAGCAGGTCGCGCGCATGAAAGAGACGTACCCGACGTGCGCGCTCGTGCTGGAAGGCGACCCGGCCTTCTTCGACGAGCGCCGCTCGCCACGGGCCACCTGGGGCGCGCTCTGCAGCCTCGCCTTCGACTTCGAGCTCACGGTCCTCCCGACCTCGGGCCGCGAGGCGACGGCCGAGCTCCTGAGCGTCCTCGCGCAGCGCATGATGCGCGACCGCGCGGCCGGCGGCGGCGGGGGAGGCGGTCCCGAGGTCCGCTACAAGCCGCGCCTCCTGGGCCCGCACGCGCAGCAGAAGTTCGCCGTGCAAGGGCTCCCCGGCATCGGCGACATCGTGAGCGAATCGCTCCTGGAGCACTTCGGCAGCGTGCGCCGTGTCTATGCGGCGAGCGACAAGGAGCTGCTGCGCGCGCCCGGCATCGGCAAGGGGCGCGCGGCCGACATCACGCGATTCCTGGACCAGCGCTTCGAAGGGCGGCAACGGCGCCTGCCATGAGCGCGCGCGGTCGGCCCCGCCTCTTGCGGGCGCGCTCGTCCACCTCGCCCGCGGCGCGCAGGTCATGCGCGAGGAGGCGCAGCGTCGCGCGCTCCGCCTTCCGCAGGTGCTCCTGCATCGTGGCGCGGCTCACGCCCGAGAGGCGCGCGAGCTCCTCCATCCCGACGCGGCGCGGGATGTCGTAGTAGCCGTGATCGATCGCCCCCTGGAGCGCCGCGAGCTGGCGCGCGGTGAGCTCCGTCGCGAGCGCCGAGAGCGCGAGCGAGAAGGCGCGGGGCGGCACCTCCGCCACGCTCTCCAGCACGAGGCGGCCGCGAAGCGCAGGGTCGCGCCCGAGCGCCGCGAGCGTGTCGCGGCCGGGCAGCATCGCGCGATAGCATTCCTCCCCGGCGCGCCACTGGGCCGGCCACAGCAGGGTCGCGCCGCTCGCCTCCAGCGCCGCAAGGGCCGCGGTCGCGGGCACGTGGAGGATCTCGTCGCCGGCGAGGAGCGCGACGCCCGCGGCCCCGTGTCCGAGGGCCACGCCGACGGAGCCCCCCTCGCGGTGGATGCGCATGCGGACGTCGAGGACGGGAGCGGACATGCGGGCCGCGCTTGCCTGAAAGGCCATCAGGAGTCGGTGATACCTATCGTTGGGTAGACGAACGCGAGGTCCATATCCCCCGCGCGCGCTGGTCGCGCATGGCGCACGAGGGCGCGATCCCCTACGAGCAGCTCGCGCGCCACCTGCGCGTGCTCGGCGCGCCCGGGCGCCTCGAGCTGCTGCGGCGCCTGCACGTGCCGCGCGCCCTCGGGGAGATCGAGCTCGCGGCCACGCGCGCCTCGCGCGACCGCACTCCCGGGCGCCAGCTCACGCGCGCGACGATCGCGGCGCATCTGCGCACGCTCGAGGAGGTCGGGCTCGTGCAGGCGCGCGCCTCCACGCGCGATGGGCAGCCCGTCGTCGAGTACGCCCTGCAGCAGGCGCGTCTCTTCGTCGTGCTCGACGAGCTGCGACGCGTGGGGCTCCTGCGCCCGCGCGAGACGGGGGACACCGTCGTCGAGGACGTCCCCGATGTGACGCCGCCAGAGATGCCAGGTGGCGCCACGTTCCTCCTCGTGAACGGGCCCCACGAGGCCCGCGCCTTTCCGCTCGATGGCCCCGGGCCGTGGGTCATCGGCCGGGACCCGCGGGCGCACGTCCCGCTCCCCTACGATCCCTTCGTGAGCCGCGAGAACACGCGCATCGCGAAGGCCCGCGGCGGACGTTTCGTCCTTGCGTCCTTGCCGGACGCGCCCAACGGCACGCTCCTCAACTGGCGGCCGCTCGCGGGCGAGGCGACGCTCGTGGGCGGCGACGTCGTCAGCGTCGGACGCACGCTCCTCGTCTTCCGCGAGGGCGACCGATGACGCAGGAGGAGACGCTACTTGCGCTGACGCTCGCCGCGCTGAACCTGGCGCTTGGCGCGCTCGCCCTCTTCGCGCGCCCCGGCCGCGAGATCGGGCTCCTCGCCGCGCTCTTCGTCGGGAACGGGCTCTACGCGGCGCTCGAGCCTTTCGGGCAGCTTCCGTTGCGCAACGTGCTCGACGCGATCACGGTCGCCCTCCTCCTCGCGATCCCGGGCGCCTCCCTCAAGCGGCCATGGCGCGAGGCGTTGTGGGCGATCGCCGCGCTCAGCGTGATCGCGCGCGTGGCCATAGGGGAGATGCCACTGACGCGCGCGCTGCCGCTGCGCCTCGCGTCGCTCGTCGGCGTCCTCGTCTTCTGGCAAGCGAAGGACGTGTATTTCCTCGCGGCGTACACGCTCGTCGCGAGCGCGTTCATTCCGATCCCGTCGAACATGGTCGTGATGGACGCCTGGCTCTTGCCCCTCCTCGTGGCGGTCTGGGTCGTGACGGTCTTCGTCGTCCTCGACGCCGCGCGCCGCGCCAGACGCGAGCCTGCATGGGCGCTCGTCGCCGTCGCTCCCGTCGGCGCGATCCTCGCCGTCTTCGCGGGCCTGGGCTCGCTCGTCCATCTTCTTTTCCGCGCGCTCCTCTTCGCGTTCGGCTTCCTGCGCGAGGGGACGCGCGCGCCGCAGCCGCTCGCCCTCGCGACGCTCGCGCTCTCCGTGCTTGCCGGATTCCTCGGCCCGGCGGTCGCCACGAGCGCCATGGGCGCAGGGCCGCTCGTCGCGGCGGCGCTCGGCTTGCTGGGCGTCACGTGCGTCGTCTTCCTGTTCGCGAAGCCGATGGCGCGCGCGCTCCTCCACGGCGCGCCGCCCGCGCCCGACGCGCCTTTCGAGCTGCGGCCTGGGGCTCTCGCGCTTGGCCGCTATCGCGTGGTCGAGAAGCTGGGCGAAGGCGGCGCGGGCCGGGCCTTCCTCGCCGACGACGAGCGCCTGGGCCGCCGGGTCGTGCTGAAAGCTGCGCGCTCCGCCGACGCGGAGGGCGCGGCGGCGATGCTGCGCGAGGCGCGCGCCGTCGCGAAGCTGGACGACCCTGGCATCGTGCGCCTGCACGACGCCGTGCAGCACGGGCGTCAGGTGATCCTCGTCTTCGAGCACGCGGATGGCGCGCCCCTCGCGCGCGGCGTCGCGCTTCCCCCAACGAAGGTGCGCGCGATCGCCGCAGAGCTGCTGCGCGCGCTCGCGCACGCCCACGCGCGCGGCGTCGTGCATCGCGACGTGAAGCATGCGAACGTGGTCATAGGCGGGGACGGCCGCGCGCGCCTCCTCGACTTCGGCATCGCGGCGCGCGTCGGCGCGGGGGACGAGACCGGGTTCTCATGGGAGCCCGTGGCCGGCACGGTCGCGACGATGAGCCCGGAGCAGGTGCGCGGCGGCGACGTCGACGCGCGCAGCGACTTGTATTCGTTGGGCGTCCTCCTTTGGGAGCTTCTTGCCGGCGAGCCCTACGCGCGCCCCGACGCAGGCGAAGCGGACGTGCGGCTTGCGATCGTGCGGGACGCTCCGCCGCGGCCGCTGCCCCGCGGGCCGCCACCGTGGGATGCGTTCCTTGGGGGCCTGCTCGCCAAGGACCGCAGCGCGCGCTTCGCGAGCGCGGAGGAAGCGCTGGCGCGCTTGCCTAGCTGAGATCAGGAACGGCGCGGTCGCCGGCATCGGCCTTGAAGTATGCCTTGGGCTGGAGCCTCATGCGTCGGGCGAGCCACGTGTCGGGGATCTCGCGGATGCGCGTGTTGAAGAGCACGACGCTCTGGTTGTAGAACTCGCGGCGGTCGGCAAGCACGTCCTCGAGCCCCGAGAGGCGCTTCTGGAGCGCAAGGAAGCTCTCGTTCGCCTTGAGATCAGGGTAGGCCTCTCCCACCGCGAGAAGGCGCGCGACGCCCGCGCTGAGATCCGCGCTCGCCGTGGCGCGCTCCCGCGTCGCTGCGGCCTCGCTCGCGACGACGGCGCGCGCATGGGCGACGGCCTCGAAGAGCGCGCGCTCGTGCGTCGCGTAGCCTTTCACCGTCGCGACGAGGTTGGGCACCTCGTCGTTGCGCTGCTTGAGGATCACGTCGACGTTGGCCCATGCGCGATCGATCGCGTTCTCCAATCCGACGAGGCGGTTGTAGAGGATCACGATCCACAGCAGGAGCGAGATCGCGACGAGCGCGAGCGCGACGAGGACGGGGCCCACTGCCATCAGGGCGCCCCCAGCACGGAGGCGCCCGCCGCGGCCGCCGCGATCCCCGACAGAAGAAGCGCCCAGAACCCGATGGTCCAGTTGCGCAGGAGCGCCTTCTCGCTCGACGTGCTCACGAGGAAGGCGCCCGGTCCGTGGCGTTGGACGACGAGGGCGGCGTTCCCGACGGCAGCCTCCGCGCCGGCGTCCTCGCGCCGCGTGGCATTCCCGAGGACGTAGAGCGTGGCGCCCTCCGGGAGCCGGTTCTCGGTGAACCGCATCCTCTTGTTGAGCCCGAACAGGCCCTCGAACCTGATGTCTTTCTTGAGGAGGAACTCCTGGATGCGCGGCGTCGGATCGCGCTGGAAGCCGGAGCCGAACTGCGCGACCATGGGACCCGGCATGTCGGCGCCTTCGGGGTCGATCGTGGCGACTCCGGTCTCGTCGCGCAGGCCAATGGGCGCCTTCGATCGGCCGCTCTCCACCGTGGCCCAGTAGGTCTGCGTGCCGTTCTTCGTGTGGCGCGTGCGCTGCTCCTCGACCTTGTATTCCCAGTACACGCACGGCTCGTCCGTGAAGGGCGCGCGCAGGAGCTCGCGCCCGGGCGCCGCGGCTGCGGTCCCTTGCAGCTCGACGGGGCCGATCGCCATCGAGCGCACGTTCGACGTGGGCGTGTCGGCGATCGCGCGCCTCCTGCCGTACGCCCACCACGCGCCACCAAAGAGGGCAGCCCCGGCGACAAGGAGGATCAGGCCGACGGCGTTCACGCGGCGTCGAGCGTGGGAGGGCCCCTTGAACCCCACGTTGCGGCGCGCCGCTTCAAAGCTCGGCGCCGCTTCGCGACCCGGGCGCGTCCCAGACCGCGACGAGAGGCCCCGGCTCCTCTTCTCCGGCGAGGCCGCGCATCGTGATGCGGAACTCGGCGGAGACGCCTTCGTGGACGCTGCGATGTTTGAGGATCGTGGCCTTGCGTCGCGCGGGTCCGAGCTTCTCGACGCGAACGACCGCCTTCGCGAGATGGCGGATGACCTGGCCGCCCAAGGGCTCCAGCTCCTCCGTCTCGATGTTGGTGAACACCTGGTTCGTGATGATGACGGGGATGTCGCGCTTGCGGGCGACGCCTGCGAGCTGATGCAGCTGCGCCGCAAGGGCGCGCCGGCCGCCCACGTCGTCCCCGGTGCCAAGCGCGATGCGATAATGGATCGCGGCGCTGTCGAGGATGACGAGGCCGATCTCCGGCGTGCCGGCCGCGAGGCGCACCGTCTTCTCGATCACGGCCTGCTGCTCGTTCAACGAGTAGGGCTCGAAGAAGAGGATCCGCTCGCGCACCTTGCCGTAGTGCTCGCCGCACATCTGCGCAAGGCGCTCCAGCGAGACGCCCTCGGTGTCGATGTAGATGGTCTTCCTCCCGGCGAGCGCCGCGTTGCGGGCGAGCTGCAGGCAAAGGTTCGTCTTCCCCGATCCCGCCTCGCCGAAGAACTCGGTGATGGCGCCGGTCTCCACGCCACCGTGGAGCAGCTCGTCCAACGGAGGGCAGGCGATCGGCAGGCGCGTCACGGGATGGTCGGCTTCGCCGAGGTCCGGCATCCCTTTAAACGTGTGGAACAGGCGCGCGAGCATCGGAAGCGAAGGAGCGCTCGCGGCGACATAGCCATTGTCCCCCGGTCATTGCCCGCGCGCGCTCGTGCGCGCGGCGCGCAAGCTCGCGCGGGACTTGCAGAAGGCCTTTTCATGGAGCAGCGGCTCGCGCCGCTTGTCGCATGCACGAGAACATGGAGCTCGTCTTCCTGGGCACCGGCGCCTCCTGGCCCAGCGTCGAGCGGAACGTCGCCGCGGTCGCCCTGAAGCGAGGATCGGAGATCCTGCTCTTCGACTGCGGCGAGGGGACGCAGCGGCAGTTCCAGCGCAGCGGACTCTCGTACATGCAGGTGCAGAAGATCTTCATCACGCACCTCCACGGCGACCACTTCTACGGCCTCGCGGGTCTCGTGCAGACGATGCGCCTCAACGAGCGCAAGGAGCCCCTGCAGATCTTCGGCCCGCCAGGGCTGATGCAGAAGCTCGTGAATTTCGAGGTCGTGAGATCGTCGGCCTCGGCCGCGCCCGCATCCCCCGCCACGGCCTCGCCGCCCGGAATGAGCCGTCAGGAGTCCGGATTCCGGATCCAGGTGAGCGAGATCAAGACCGGCGCGGTCCTCGACTTCCCCGGGTACAAGGTGGCCGCGAAGGAGGTGCGCCACACGACCTACGCTCTCGCGTACAGCGTGACGGAGGACGCGCGCCCGGGCCGCTTCAACAAGCCGCGAGCGCTCGAGCTCGGCGTCCCCGAGGGCAAGGCCTTCGGCGCCCTGCAGCGGGGCGAGAGCGTCACGCTGGAGGACGGTCGCGTCATCGCGCCCGACATGGTCCTCGGTCCGGCGCGGCGCGGGCGCAAGTTCGTCTACACGGGCGACTGCGTGCCCTGCGAGGCGACGGTGGAGCTCGCGATGGGGGCGGACGTCCTCGTCCACGAATCGACGTACGCGAACGACTTCACAGACGCGAACAAGCACGGCCACTCGACCGCCGCGCAGGCCGCGTTCATCGCGAAGTCCGCGAAGGTGGGGGCCCTGTGGCTCACGCACATCTCGCCACGCTACACGAACGCGACGTCCCTGGTCGAGGAGGCGCGGAAGATCTTCCCCGAGTCGCACGAGGCGCGCGATCTCCTGGCGGTCGTCGTGAAGTTCCCGCCGGACGAGTCGCCCTGATCAGACGCGCCTGCGCATGACGCGGCGGAGGATCGGGGAATGGAAGAGCGCCGAGGCGATCGCGCCCACGACGAGCGCGACGAACGTGAGGAGCATGAACACGTGATCGTCGAAGTTGTGGGGATGCGCCGTCATGAGGCCGGCGCTGAGGAACAGGAGGACGATCCCGGCCGCGACGCCGAGGCCCGCGCTGAAGATGTGCGCGGTCCAGCGGCGCGAGCGGTTCAGCAGCTCGCTCGTGAGGACGTTCGCGAGGTAGGGATCCCTTTCTCGGCTCGCGGCGCCCAGGGCGAGGATGAGGTCGTCGTACGTCATGCGATCGATGGCGGTCTTCCTGTCGTCCGACCGCTTCAACCGGACCAGCGGGTCTTCGAAGCGCGCGTCGCCCATCGATCGCCCCTGCGCGCTCCGCGTTGATACGGCTGTCGAGAGCGCGTCAGGGCTCGTCCTGGTAGACGACGTCGAGAAGATGGTCCACGAGGGCGTCGAGGAAGCTCGCGCGGTACGTGTGCAGGAGGCGCACCACACGCTCTGCGTCGCGCAGCTCGTAGCGGGACTCGCGCCCGAGGAGGCGCCGTTCGACGAGCTCGCGGCGCGTGAGCTCGGCGAGATACACGGCGAGGGTGCTCGCAGGCGCGCCGATGTCGGCGAGGAGGTCCTTGTACGCTGCGGCGCCGCCGTGCTGGAGCAGGTAGAGGAGGACGCGGCGCAGCGACTCCTGGCGCAAGGCGCCAAGCGTCATGCGGTCGACCGGCTCGAGGAACGTCGCGGCGAAGTAGCGGACGACGTTTCGATCCTCGACGGCGTCCACGAGGGCATGCTCCGCGAGGTATCGCAGGTGGTGGCGCAGCGTCGAGAGCGGCATCCGGCTGCGCCGCTCCAGTTCGCGCATGTGGAGTCCGGGCTCTTCGCTGATCAGGCCGTAGAGGCGTCGGCGCGCTTCGTACTCCAGGACCTCTTCGCGCCGCACGGCGGCTACCTCTTCAGGATGATGCTCGCCACGAGCGCGATCTCGACGAGCTGGAACAGGTAGTAGATGCTCTCGGTGATCGGCGTGTCGAGGAAGAAGACCTCGAAGAAGAGGAGAGCTCCCTGCACGAGGAAGACGAAGAAGAGGAGAAGCACGAGGAGCATGCGTCCGGTCGGCCGGCGAAGGTAGGCCGTGACGCCGACGCTGAAGACGAGGACGGAGAGCGCGCTCACCGCGAGGCGCAGCACGTCCTCCACTGCGATCGCCATGCGCGGCGCATCGGCCCGCTTCGGTAAGAAGGCGGCCTACGAGCTTCGTGCTAGTCGTGTCCAGCCTTCGCGTCACGCGCGCTCAAATCCACGCGCGGATGAAGTGTGCCTGATGTCGTTCTTCGCGCGGCTGTTCAGGAAGTCGGAGCTCACCAAGGAGGAGAAGCAGAAGAAGGGCGAGCGCCTCGACGCGAAGCGCCGCCACCTGCGCGGGAAGCTCAGCAAGGTGCAGGGGGAGCTGCGCCAGCTGTGGACGAAGTACCGAGTCGCGAAGCTCGACGCCTCGGAGAAGAAGCAGGTGAAGGCGAAGATCAAGCATCTCGAGGCGGAGCGCAAGGCGCTCGTCAAGGAGATGGTGAAGCTCCAGACCGAGATGAAGCAGCTCGGGTTCAAGGCCGCGGCCGGATACGTGGAGGTCCACTGAGCCGGGCGGAATGTGCAGGGCGCGGCACAAGTGCACGAAAGGACCAGGGCCGGAACCGGCTCCCTTGTCAGGCGGGACGCGCTTCCAGGTCCAAGCCGGGGAACCTCTCAGGTCCCACAGCCCCTGGGTGCACGCCCCGGCCCCCCTTTTCATCAGTTCAGGCGTGCGCCGGATCCGTGCTCGTCGAGGGCGCGTCCGCCGCGTAGAGGAACGTGTCGCGTCCGCGCTTCTCGACGCGGATCGTGCCCGCGCGCTCGAGCGCCTTCACGTGGTAGTTCACGGTCTGCTTGTTGGCGGAGAGACCCAGCGCGAGGTCGCTCTGCGAGATGCCGGGCGCGTTGCGGATCGCTTCCATGACGTCCGCCCGCAGGCCCGTCGGGCCCTGGTTCTCGAACGTCTCCTTGCGGGGCGCTGCGCCGCTCAGGTAGAAGCGGCGGTAGAGGCCGTCGCGGCGGCTCACCATGAAGCCGTGCTTCTCCAGGACTCGCAGGTGGTACGTGAGCGTGCCCGTGTTCCAGGCGAGGTCGCGCTGGAGCGCGTGGAAGTGGATGCCAGGCTGCGTCTCGACGAGGCGGTAGAGCTTCTCGCGATCCTCGTGCCCGAGCACGTCGGGGCGCGCGAGGCGCGTGTAGAGGCCGACGCCAAGCCAGATGGCCTTCTCGCGCAGCGGGCGGTTCACGAGCACGAGAGCGCCGGAGCCCGCGGCCGCGAGGCCGACCGCGACGAGCGCCGCGGGGCCGACCGACGGGAGGCCCGTGCCCTCGGGCGCGGGAGCCTGGAGCGTCGCGGCGCTCGTGTCCTTCGGGTCCGCCGGGAGCGCCCGCGCGCCGACGGTGACGTGGAGCGTCGCGCTGCGGACGAGGCCCGCGGACGAGCCGGCCACGACGACGTCGCGCTTGCCGCCCGCGGGGACGTCGGGCGCGTACACCTTCATCGGCACCTCTTGCCGCTCGCCCGGCGCGAGGGTGACCTCGCGGGGCAGGAGCTCGATCGGGCGCCACGCGGTGGGGGCGGGCGCGGTGAGGAGGATGGTGAGCGCCGAGTCGCCCGTGTTCGTGACCTTCACGGTCGCGGTCTCGCTGCCATCCGCGGGGATCTCGATCTCCAGCGGTTCCACGAGGAGCTCGAAGCCAGGGCCCGTGGGGCTCGCGCGCCCGGGGATGCTCGCGCCCGACGAGGTCGTCGCGGCGGGGGCCGCGCTGCCGTCGTCCGACTGGACCTCGGGCGCGGGCGGCGGCGCGAGGCCGGTCACGCTCCAGCGCGCCTTGTATTCGGTCCCGTCCACGTTGGCGGTGATCGTGACGTTCACGACCGTGTCCTCGGCGAGCGTGGGGACCTCGACGAAGACGGGGAGCGTGACGGTCTGACCCTGGCCCAGCGTCCGGTCCTGGTCGCCGGCCTTGAAGTACGCGCGCCATCCGCTGGGCGCGGTCGCGGTGAAGTGGATCGCGAGGAAGGATCGCAGCGCGTCGTCGTTCGTGACGGTGAGCGCGCCCTGCGCGGCCTCGCCGCTCTGCGCGCTGCTCGCGCCCGCGATGGCGAGCGTCACGTGCGGGGGCGCGGGAGGCTGCGAGTCGACGGTCGTGACCGGCCGCGGCTTCACGGTGACGTTCACCATGCCGCGCGCGGCGGGCGCGAACCCGTCGACGGCGTCGTAGGCGAGCGTCACGGTCTGCGGCTGCGCGTCGCTTGGCACGAAGATGGAGAGCGTGCTCGTCGCGTTCGACTGGTGCGCGATCGCGAGCCTGTCGGGGGTGAAGTTCCACGTCCAGTTCGTCGGGAGGCCGGGGACGACGGTGAGGTCCGCCTGGCGATCGAGCACGAGATCGGGGTTGGAGACGGTGACGGTGAACGTCGCCGCCTCGCCTGGGAGCACGGCCGCTGCGGCGGGCTCGGCGCTCAGCGTGAACGACGGAGTGAGCCCCTGGGCGAAGGCGACCGGGGAGACGAGCGCCAGGACGATGGACGCAAGGGCAACGATGAGCGGGCAACGAAGGCTGATGGCAACGCCTCCAGGCGGCAGCCTGGATGTGCGCGAGCCCCCTCTTGAGCTTTGCGCCGGGTCGCGGGGAAAAGCTGGGATTTGGACGGTTCCAATTTGGATGGTCGTACCGTCAAAAACCGCTCATTGTCCAGGTCTGCCCATCCTGTGGAGCTCCGCGAGCTCCCGGACGACGACCTGCGACGCCTTCGCCGGTGCCCGCTCCGCCGCCTCGTTCAACGGCACCCGCTCTACTTCTAGGGCCGTCGCGGTCGGATACACTTCGCTGAGATAGGCCGGGAAGGGGACCTCCTCGGCGAACTGCTCCAGGAGCCACGGGGCGAGGTGCACCCGGTCGGCGAGCGGCTCGACGAGCGCGGGCTCGATCTCGAACGCCGCCTGGATCTCCGCGACCATGTCCTTCGGGTCGGGGCACTCGATGACGCCGCGCACGAGCGTGCCGTCCTCGGTCGCGACCTCGTAGGGCTTCGCCATCCGCGCCGCCTGCCGCGCGAGCCGCTGGCGCAGCTGGACGCGGTCCTTGAAGGGCGAGCTGCAGAAGTGGATCGAGAGGCTCATGTTCGCGCGCGAAGCGCGCGACATGACCTCTCGCGCCACTTCCTCGGAGTCCATCGCGCGGCTCGTCTCGCTGTCCTTGATTCGATAGCCGCGCGCGAGGAGCTGCTCGTAGTTCGTCTCCGAGAACTCCATCTCGTTGACGTTCAGGAACTTGAAGCGGTGCCTGTCGAGCCACGCGACGAGACCGCTCATCTGCTCCTGCGAGCCCGGGATGCAGGGGATCTCGAAGCCGACGTCCCACAGGCCCGCCTCCTCCATGCGCTTCGCCTCGAGCCACAGCTTCGAGTACTGGGGCCACGCGTCCGGGTCGGGCCACGTCTCGTCGGGCGGGTGGAAGCGCAGCTCGTCGAGCCCGGCCTCCTGCATCGCCTTCAGCCACTTCGCATCGAAGGGGATCTGCGTGTAGAGATGGATGTGGTGCTTCGCGCCGAACTCGGCCTTCAGGGTGCGGATCGCCGCGATCGTCCGCTCCGGGTCGTAGAGGGGATCCCCGCCCGTGATCCCCGTGCCCTTCGCATTCAGGGATCGGGCCTCTGCGAGCATCGCGGCGATGGCGGCGTCCTCGTTCGCCCAGTCGAGCTGGCGCTCGTTGGCCCACGCGAGGCGCGACATGCGCTTCTCCTCGCTGATCGGGCAATAGAAGCACTTGTAGTGGCAGACGCCCGTGACGAAGAGCACCATCTTCGCGCCGGCCTCGCACAGCGCGCAGCCCGTCGGCAGGCTTCCCTGGAGGAAGCTTCCGGCGGGGCGGATTCGGAGCGCGGGGAGGCTGCCCACGGGCGAACGGAGAGGGTCCCGCTATTTGAAAGCGACCCGCGCGCGCGTGCGCTTCCGAGCCCGCGCCCGACGTTGTCTGGGGGAACCACGCCGGGAGGGCGCGCGCGCAAGCGCTCGCGGGATACGGTCGTCCCGTGGGAAACAGAGGGAAACGCTCAGGCGTCGAGCGACCGCTCGCCCGTTCGTGGAGCGAGGCGACGCATCCTGGGGCATCACGGCGCTGTTGGCGTTCACGGGCTTGTCCAGCTTCCTTGGGCTTTCGGGGCGTTTCGTTTTCACGGACCCCGCAGGCGCGTTCGCGTTCCTCGGCGGCATCTGGACGCAGAGCGTCGTCGCGGACCTGGTCTTCGTCGCGGGCAGCGCGCTCGCCGCCATGCTGGCCTACGTCGTCGCGCGGCGCACGAACGTGGGGTTCGGCGCCGCGGCCTCGATCGTCGCGAACTGGCTCGTCTATCTCGTGAGCTTCTTCTTCCTGCCCAGCGGCGTCGATGGGTTCGCCGGCGACCTCGGCGGCACCGCGCTCTTCGTGGGCGGCTGGGGGATCGTCGGTCTGCTCTTCTGCGCAGTCGCCGCGCCCGCCGCCGCCTACTGGCGCGCGCGCGGAAGCCGCGCCCCTCGAGGAGCGCGCGCCAGCATGAGGGCGCTCCTGCTCGTGGCGCTCGCGCTGGCGCTCGCCGGATGCGCGAAGCCCGATGCCGAGCCTACCGCGCGCGCGAGCGTCGAGATGAAGGATCTCGCCTTCGCGCCCGCGTCGCTCGAAGTCGCGCCCGGCACACGCGTGACATGGACGAACTCGGATACGGTGGCGCACACGGTGACGCCCTTCGATGCGTCCACCTGGGGCTCGCCCGGCAGTGGCGTGGACGAGGAGGACTGGATCGAGCAGGGCGAAAGCTGGGCGTTCACGTTCCAAAGGCGGGCGAGTATCGCTACTCGTGCATCCCCCATGAGGACATGACGGGGATCCTCATCGTGCGCTGATATCGCCGACCCGCACGCGCGTAACCGAACGGTTACACATCTTCCGGCGCTTCGGCACCGTTCTGTCGTCCGGTCCAACGGACCCACCCGAGGACCAAACGTTGAAGCTCGCTCTCCCGGCTCGCGCGCTCGTGGCCACCGTCATCCGCGCCCGAGCGCCGCTTCGTGTCAGCTTCGGCGGCGGCGGCACCGACGTCCCGCCCTACGCGACGGAGCACGGCGGCTGCGTCCTCTCCACGACGATCGACCGCGCGACGTACTGCTCGCTGCGCCCCCGCGAGGACAAGCTCATCCGCGTGAAGTCGCTGGATCTGGGCATCCTCGCCGACTTCTCTGCCGGCGACCACTTCGCCTACGACGGCAAGATGGACCTCGCGAAGGTCGTGCTCAACCACTTCGACCTCGACCACGGCGCCGATGTCCTCATCCACAGCGACGCGCCGCCCGGCTCGGGCCTGGGCAGCAGCAGCGCGCTCCTCGTCGCCCTCATCACTGCGTTCGCGGAGTACAAGCGCGTCGCGATGAACGCGTACGAGGTCGCGGCGCTCGCCATCAAGATGGAGCGCGACGACCTCAAGATCCCGGGAGGCTGGCAGGACCAGTACTCCGCCGCGTTCGGAGGCGTGAACTGGATCGAGTTCTCGAAGGACGGGAACCTCGTGACGCCGCTGCGCCTGCATCGCAGCGTGCGCGAGGAGCTCGAATACCGCAGCATCCTCGCCTACGTGGGCCGGACCCGCCTCTCCGCGAACATCCTGCACGAGCAGATCGCAGGGAGCGCCCAGCCGAAGGGCACCGTCAAGGACGCGCTCGATGCCACGAAGCAGATCGCGATCGAGATGAAACGCGCGCTCCTCGTGGGCGACTGGGAGCGCTGGGGCGGGCTCCTCCATCGCGCGTGGCACGAGAAGAAGCAGTTCAGCACCAAGGTCAGCGACCCGCACATCGACGCGCTCTACGAGGCCGCGCGCAACGCGGGCGCGACGGGCGGCAAGCTCCTGGGCGCGGGCGGCGGCGGCTTCCTCTATCTCTTCTGCCCCGCCGAGAAGAAGCACGAGGTCGT
>DATLCC010000098.1:0-2647 GCA_035526585.1 Thermoplasmatota archaeon
GGGGGAGCGCCCCCGGGATGGACTCTTCATCTGTTTGGCCCAGAGCAATCTTTGTCAGGGCCGAAATTTTTCTGCGGAAAAATTTCGGGTCCCCCATTCGACAAAGATGGGAGTGACGGGATGGTCCACTGGCGCGGCACACCACACCGAGGCTCCGTTGGCAACTGCGTGTGAGCATCACATGCCTGCGCCTCAGAAGGGGCTCCGGATGTGCCCACGATATGCACCCACGCGATACCGATCGCGTAGCGCCCTTCGAGACACCCCCGTCCACCCACATCCTTGCCGGTGGGGCATCACGAAATTTTTCCGCAGAAAAATTTCGTCCCGGGCAACGATGTCTCCGTGCCAGAGTCTCGCCTGCGTCCACTGTGCGGCGTTACGTCATCCGGGCGCCATCACCACGAGCCCATACTTGGTTCCGGGCCGCACATACTCGGGCCAGGTCCACGCGCGCGCGGCGTTCAGCTTCGTCACGAGCGGCGTGAGGTCCTCGCGGTGGAGGATCCTCCAGCGCGTCTCGCGGGCGAGCTGGGCGAAGCCGTCGAGCGTCGTCGCGCCCGCGCCGTACGTGCCCCCGCTCGCCGCGAAGCCGTCGGTGAGGACGAGCTTCGTGCCAGGGAGCGTGCATCGGCGCCAAGCGGCGAGCGCGGCGCGCTTGTCGGCTAGGAGGCTGAAGACGCTGAGGGCGCTCATGCGCTCGAACTGTCCGTCGGGCGGCGCTTCGGCGTCGCCGGGCGCGAACGCGGCGTTGCGCAGGCCTTCTGCGCGCGCGAGGTCGCGGGCGAGGCCGAGGGCGCGTTCGCTTGCGTCGAAGCCGACGACGGTCATCTGCGGCCGGAGGCGCGCGACGGCGAGCGCGACGAGGCCGTCGCCGCAGCCGAGGTCGAGATGATAGCCTTCGTCGGGGAGCTCGAGCGCGTCGATCACGCGCGCAAGGTAGGGGGCGAGGGCCGCGTGGCGCGCGCGGGCGGCGTCCGGCGTGAGGCCGGCATAGAGCGCGTCGTATTGCCCCTGGATGGCGAGGCGATAGCCCGGGATGTCCTCCAACGCTTCACGCCTTGAGGTTGGGGCCGCCCGTCTGGCGCACGGTCTTGAGGACCGTGCCGCCCGTGTTGACGACCGCGCCCGGGTCGGCGGCGAAGGCGAGGACGATGTCGCCGCTTGGTGTGGTGGTCATCTCGAAGAAGTCGAGGAGCGCGCGGTTCAACGCGACCGGGTTGGAGACGGGGAAGCACGCGGTGCCCATCGTGCAGATGGGGCCGCGGTGGATGACGGGCGTGGCGTCCGTCACGGCCCAGTTCGAGCGCAGGCCGGTCTGCCCCTGCTGCGTGTAGGCGACCTCGACCACCCACTCCGCGACGCTCGCGAGGTCGGGCGACATGCCCTGGTTCACGGGCGTGCGGCCGTCGAACCACGCGACCGCGACGCGCCCGGCGTCGCCGGCGACGATCCACGGGAAGATGGCCGTGTGCCCGACGGTGGAGAGAGGCTTCGCGCTGTCCCACGTGTTGCCGCCGTCCGCGCTCTGCGTGACGAGGATCTCGTAGCCGAGGTCCGCGTTCGACTTGGCGGACCAGGCCATGTAGATGACGCCGGCCGCGTCGACGGCGACGGCGGGGAAGAGCGTGGTCGAGCCCGCGCCGTTCACGAGCTTCGTCGTCCACGTCTGGCCCGCGTCGTGCGAGATGGCGAGGCGCATGCCGCTGCCGGAGTACGGGATGTAGAGGTCGTTGTCGCTCGTGGCGAGGATGTTCCCCTGGAGCCCGACGCCCGTCGTGACGACGCGGTTCGTCCAGCTCACGCCCTTGTCGTGCGAGATCGCGATCTTCTCCGTGCTGCCGTCGCGCACTACGCTGAACACGTTCCCGTCGCCGCTCGCGGCCGTCCACTGGCGGTCGATCGACGCGCCGGTGATCGTCTGCGCCTCGTATGCGAACGTGGCGCCCTTGTCGAACGAGGTGCTCACGGGCACGTTGCTGAAGAGGTCGCTCACGTAGAGGACGCCGTTCGCGTCGACGGCGACGTCGCTGTCGCCCGATGAGCCGAGGCTGTCGTGCACGCGGATCCACGTGCTCGCGCCATCCACGCTGCGCCAGAGGGCGCTGTGGGCGCCCGGGGCCGCGACGTAGAGCGTGCCATCCGGCGCGGCCGCGATGCTGGGCTCGCCAAAGCCGCTCGAGAGCGGCAGCGTGCGCGGGTTGCCGAAGGTGGGCGGCGCGGGCGGGGCGGCAAGGGCGGCGTGGGCGGCGACGAGGGTCGCGCCGACGAGGATCGCGACGAGGAGCGGTCGAACGGACAGGCTGGAGTCCTCCCGCCGCCGCGATGCGCCGGGGGTGTCTTAGAGGCTCGCCTGGTACACCATCATCCCCGTCGCGACCAGAGCCAGGAGCGCCCCGGCAGCGAGCGCCGTGCCCCATTCGCCCCAGAGCTTGTCCATCGCGGGGCCGCTGGGCTCGCCGGCGTCGACGAGGGCGAGCATCTTCTTCGTCGGCCCGCCGAGGCCCACGACGAGGAGGATCGCCAGGATGACGCCCAGCGCGATCGACGCCTGCGGCCAGCGCGAGACCGCGAGTCTCACCATCGCGTACGGCCCGACCACGAGGGCGAGTCCCGTGAGGAGGACGACGAGGAGCGCGGGGAGGAC
>DATLCC010000099.1:0-2583 GCA_035526585.1 Thermoplasmatota archaeon
GGCACCCGCCGCCCGGCACCCGCCGCCCGGCACCCGCCGCCCGGCACCCGCCGCCCGGCGCCCGCGTCGCCCCATCGCCGCTTCGCCCGCACCGAGTCGGCTTCGCCGGAACCCCAGGACCCCGGGACTCCAGGACCCCAGTGCGTACGTTCGGTCACGCTCACGCTCACGGCCCCGGACACGGCCACGGCCACGCGACCCCGGCTCCCGGCCACGGCACACGGCCACGACGCCCGTTCACGGATCCCGCACGCGCGTCCAACAGTTCGAGCCTCGTTGGACACGCTCTCCCGACCCGGACCCGCCGGGGTTGCTCCGCACAAACGATTAACCTCGCGCGCGGCCCTCGCCCCGCGGGGAACCGCGTTCTCCGTAGGGAGGCAAGACCAACTTGACCCACATCTCCAGCACACGCATGCTTGCAGCCAGCCTCGTCGCGATGTTCGCGTTCGGCGCGTTCGCCGCGCCCGCCGCCACCGCCGAGGTCACGAAGTACGTTCTCGTTCTCGACACGCCCGAGGGTATCATCGAGCGCGAGGTCACGCAGAGCGAAGTGGACATCATGCTCACCTGCAGCGCGGACGCGCCCACCGTCGCTTCGTGCGTGAACGGACCCGCCACGCGGGTGTCCGCCGCGGGCCACGGCCTGCTCCTCCCCATTCCGTCGGGCTTCAGCTCGCCCGCCGGCACGGTGCCCGTCCACAAGATGATCTTCACCTCGTTCCTGCGCTCGAACGCGGCCACGGAGCGCGTCTTCCGCTGCGAGGTCACCGAGACCCCGGCCCCCGCGGGTACCGGCGCGATCGCCTTCACCTGCTTCCCGGGCGCGGGCGGCTTCCCGCCCGTCGGCTCCGCGATGACGCAGGAAGCGGTCGGGCTCCTTGCGACGCAGGGCGGCGCGGCGGACACGACCTCGCTCCAGGTCTACCAGGCCACCGGGGGCGACGTCGTCCTCGCGGGCCTTGGAAAGTTCAGCGCGCAGCTGACCTACTGAGACTGCCAGCGGCACCCTCAAACCTCCCGGGAGTTGTCGCGCTCCCGGGAGCCCAACCGTGCACGCGATCCGTCCTCTTCTCGTCCTTTTCCTCGCCGCCCTGGCCATCCCGTTCGCGGCGGGCTACGCGCCCGACTTCGCCCCGTCGAAGGCGGCGTGCGGGATGCAGCTTCGCTCCACCGACGTCCTACCCGCTCTCGCGCTCGACGCGTCTGCGGCCGCGTCCGCGCCGGAGCAAGCTCCGGACTTCCCGCGCGACCACCCGTTCGCGTTCGAGTCGTGCACGGGCAAGATCCGCCCCGGCGCTGCCATGACGTCGCCCGCAGGCTGCACGTTCAGCTTCATCCTCACCGATGGCAACGGCACGCTCTACACAGGGAGCGCGGGGCACTGCGTCAGCCGGGTCGGGCAACGCGTGAGCGCGTCGGGCGTGGGCGCATTTGGCACCGTCGTCACGTACTGGGCGCTTGGCGTCGACTACGCGCTCATCCGCATCGATGCGGACAAGACGAGCCTCGTCACGCCTACGCTCTGCGCATGGGGTGGTCCGATCGGCGCGGATCCTGGCAACAGGCCCGCGAACGATATCCTGCTCGAATACGCGTGGGGCTTCGCGACGAGCGCGACGTCGCACACGCGCACGCGCGCCCTCGTGCAGGCGGGCATCGGCGCGAACGAGATCTCCTGGCACGGTGTCGGGAGCGGCGGCGACAGCGGCGGCCCGATCGTGAGCGTCGAGGGGTACGCCGTCGGCAGCCACACGCGCGGCGTGACGCCCCTCGCGGGCGTCGTGTACGAAGCGGGCCCGACCTTCGCTCGTATGCTCGCGAGCGGGCGCACGGCGGTGCCGACCCTCACGCTCGTGCCGGGCGACCCCACCGACGTCGAGCTGACGGCGCAGGCTGTTCGCGACCTGACGTGATCAGCGAACGCCATTCGTCTCCCCGAGGGGTGGAACTTGACGCGGCTTGCGTTCTGACTCTCGATGGGATACGATGTCGTGTCTTGACGTTCCGTAGGCGCGCGGATTGATGCATGTGAGGTCCATCACGGGGCCATGGACGCCGATGGGATCAGGACGACGAAGCTCACCGAACTTGGACTTCCGAGGTACGCCGCGCGAGCGTACCTCGCGCTCCTTGAGCTTGGCACGACAGGCGCGCGAGAGGTCCGCGAGCTCGCGCACATTCCCCCCGCGAAGGTGTACGGAACGCTCGACCAGCTGCACAAGCGCGGCCTGGTGGAGGTCCTGCCAGGCAGGCCGCGCAGGTACGCGCCTGTGCCCATGAGCGACTTCCTTGCGCGCGACCTCGAAGAGCAGCGCGAGCGTCTCGAGAGCATCGAGGCCGCGCGCGACGAGCTCGCCGAGCTTTTCCCGATCCGAGCGAGCACCGTCGTGGAGGTGCCTGGACACACGAGCTCGCTTTCCGGCCGGCGCAACATCTCCGAGCAGTTCCGCAGGTGCGCGCGCGATGCGCGGCGGGAGATCGTGATCTTGATCCCCGATCGACCCGACAGGTCTCTGCGCTCCGTCGCGCGCCACTTGTCGGAGGCGCGGGCGCGCGGCGTGACGCTGCGCATCCTGATGC
>DATLCC010000100.1:0-31759 GCA_035526585.1 Thermoplasmatota archaeon
CCCTCGATGACGCCGGAGCCGCTCTACGGGTTCGCGCACACGGAGCAGGCCTTCGACGTCCAGGGCACGTTCACGGCGCAGCCGTGAGGGACCGTAAGGGCGTCACCTTCAACGCCCGCATCCAGATCTATGCCGCGCAGACGCAGCGCGCGGTCGAGAACTTCCCCATCCGCAGCCAGCCGATGCCGTTCTCGTGCCGGCTGGGTGTGGGCATCGACAAGTAAGGAACGCTCATCCAAGGCGCCAGCGATGAGCACCCGATGGCGCCCGCGACGCGCACGATCCAGCTCTTCCGCATCGATCCCGCGATCACAGCATTCCTCGGCGCAGTGCTCGGAGCGATCGCCGGGGTCATCGGCGCCGCCTTCAACATCCCGATGCTGGGCTTCGTCGCTGGGCTCGGGGGCATTCTTCTCGTCCCGCTGCTGACCGCGTTCAAGGGCCTCCTGGTCGGCGGCGCCGGCGCGATCATCATCAACGCGATCCTCCCGCGTGTGGGCGGGCTCAAACTGGAGGTCGACGCGCCCGGTGGCCCAGCGTGAGGAGCCCACCTATCTTACGGGGGACGTCTCCCTAGGAGTACGTGATGTTGACGTTGAACGGCTGCTCCTGCGATGACAGGCACATGCGGACCGTGTCGTCTTGGAAGCATGAGTTCCCTGGAAACACGCCGACCGCAAGCATATCGGCCACATCCCCGCCGTTCTCGATCTGCAGCACGAGCGGAGATGCGCCCTCGACGCCGTCCTCGGTAGCGATCGTGCACGTCTCCGCGTCGCAGTCGGTCAGAAGGCGTGCCCGCAGCTGGAGCGTCCCGAGCGCGGGCATCACGGGGTCCCACGTCAACGTCATCTGAGCGTGGCTGATGTTGCCGGCCACTTCATGATAGGAGTCGTCGCCTCCCAGCCCGAGTCCAGCACAGGATCCGATGTCGATCGGCACGCAGGCTGACCTGCCCAACGTGCCGGGCCACTCTTCCGAGCCCGGTGGGGTGCCGGGCGAGGGGAGAGCCGGATCGGTCTGCGACGTCTCGGCGTCCGAAAGACAGCCGATGAAGAGTACGACGACGGCGAGAGCAGCGGCGCTGCGTATGCCTCCTCCCATGGCCGCCCCAGTCTCACCGCCGTGGCATGTAGTTGCCTCCGCCCTCTGCGTGACAAACGCGCGTAAGGGCATCAAATTCAAAGCCCTCACCCAGCATCGCCCGAGCATGAGCTCCGGCGACTTCCGCATCGAGAAGGACACGATGGGCGAGATGCGCGTGCCCAAGGACGCGCTCTACGCCGCGCAGACGCAGCGCGCGGTCGAGAACTTCCCCATCAGCGGTCAGCCGATGCCGCCCGCGTTCGTCCACGCGCTCGGCCTCTGCAAGCTCGCCGCCGCGCGCGTGAACCACAAGCTCAACAAGCTCGACCCGAAGATGGCCGAAGCGATCGAGAAGGCGGCGCGCGAGGTCGCGGACGGCAAGTGGGACCGCGAGTTCCCGATCGACGTGTTCCAGACGGGCTCCGGCACGTCCTCGAACATGAACGCGAACGAGGTCATCGCCTCCCTCGCGTCGAAGACGCTCGGAAGCAAGGTGCACGCGAACGACCACGTGAACATGGGGCAGTCCTCGAACGACATGATCCCCGGCGCGATGCACGTCGCCGCCGTCCTCCAGATCGAGCAGGACCTGCTTCCCGCACTTCGCGGGCTGCAGGAGGTGCTTGCTGCGAAGTCGCAGGAATTCGATAGCATCGTCAAGATGGGCCGCACGCACCTGATGGATGCCGTGCCCATCCGGCTCGGCCAGGAGTTCTCGGGCTACGCACGCCAGATCGAGCTTGGCATCGAGCGCGTGAGCGCGGCGCTCCCGGACCTGCGTGAGCTCGCGATCGGCGGCACGGCGGTCGGCACCGGCCTCAATGCGCCCGAGCACTTCGGCACGATGGTGGCCGACGAGCTGACGCGCGTCACCGGCACCAAGTTCGTCGAGGCGAAGAACCATTTCGAGGCGCAAGGCGCGCAGGACGCGTACGCCTTCGCCGCGGGCGCGCTCTCCACCGTCGCGGGCTCGATGATGAAGATCGCGAACGATATCAGGCTCATGGGCTCGGGCCCGCAGGGCGGCCTCGGCGAGCTGCTGCTGCCCGCGATCCAGCCAGGCTCCTCGATCATGCCCGGCAAGGTGAATCCGGTCATCCCCGAGGCCGTCATCCAGGTGGGCGCGCAAGTGCAGGGCAACACGCACGCGGTGATGATCGGGCAACAGTGGGGCCAGATGGACCTCAACGTCATGCTCCCGATGATGACGCGCAACTTGCTCGAAAGCATCCGCCTGGAGGCGGCCGCCGCGCGCGCGTTCCGCACGAAGTGCCTCGACGGCCTCAAGGCCAACACCGCGCGCGCGGAGGGCTACGTGGAGAAGAGCATCTCGATGGCGACGGCCCTCAACCCCCTGATCGGCTACGAGAAGGCCGCGGCCATCGCCAAAGAAAGCTATCAGACCGGCCGCACCGTGCGCGAGATCGCCTACGAGAAGAGCGGCCTCACGAAGGCGCAGGTGGACGAGGCGCTCGAGCCGCGCAAGCAGACGATGCCCGGTGGCGATGGGGCGAGCGGCGGGTAGCGATAGCTTCTACGATAGCTTCTTGGCCTGCTATCAAGCACCGGCGAACGGCGATGATGCATAGCTTCTTCGCTGTGTGCCGCCCGAAGCGAGCCAAAGGGGTGCGTCGTTCCGCTCTCGAAGCCTGGTACGTATATGCACACTGGGTATTCTCGGCGTCTTGGACCCCCTACCGGGGGCAGATGTGATCACCATGGCAGACACCGTTACGACTGGTGGCGTGAACAAGATGGTCGCGATGATCGCGGGGATCGTCCTGGTGCTCGTGGGCATCCTGGGCTTCGTGATGGACCCCGTGCTCGGGGTCTTCGAAGTGAACGTCGTGCACAACGTCGTGCACCTGCTGAGCGGCGCCGTGCTGCTCTTCGCGGCGCTCACGAACAACGGCGCGAACGCGCGCATGGCGCTCCTCATCGTCGGCGGCGTCTACGCGCTCGTGACGGTGCTCGGCTTCGTCGCGCCCGCCCTGACGGAGAGCGTCCTCATGGGCTCGGCGACCAACGCCGCGACGAACATGGCGGACAACATCCTGCACCTGCTCCTCGCGATCGTCTTCATCGCGGTGCCGCTCCTCGTGAAGGAGGAGACGGTCCGCCCGATCTCCGGCCGTCCGCAGATGTAGGCGCGCTTCGGCGCGCGTCGGCAAAGCCCGGCCTACGGCCGGGCCCGCCTTTTTTGGTCTCTCATCCTGCTCACTGCGGACGAGGACGTGGGCGAGGACGGGGGCGCGGGACGCACGCGCGTCGCTCGTCGTCGGCCCTCGTCCGCGTCCGCGCCCCGTCCGCGTCCGCCGCGGCCCCGCCGTCGTCCCTCGTCGGCGGTCACTCCATGTTGCCCACGTCCGGCGTGCGGAACCCCGTCGGGCGCCCGCTCTTCTCGAGGAGCGCCAGGAAGGTCGGCAGAAGCGCCTCGAATCGCGCGCGATCGCCCGGACGGGCCGCGCGCAGGTCGAGCGCGAGCGTCGGCTCGAGCCCCAGCCAGCCCTCCTGCGCGTCGAGCGTCGATTCCTCGAACGGGTCGGCCGGGCTCGCGTTGCGGAAGGAGACCCCCGCGCTCGCGGCGGGGATGCGCGGGTCCACCTCGCGCAGCATCCAGTGGTGCAGCCGGTCGTGAAGGGCGTCCGCGTCAAGGTGGAGCATGTCGCGCCGGACGAAGACGCGCAGCTCGTCGGCATCCTCCTCCACCATGACCCCGGGCGGCACGCGCATCGGAAGGGTCATGCTGCCTTCCCCTCCTGAAGGCGTCGTGGACGACGAGGAGCAGGTCGAGCTCCACGAGGGCATGAAGGTCTCGAACGAGGACGGCGAGGAGCTTGGCGTCCTCTCCGCCCTCCTGGTCGAGGACGACGACGAGGACGCGGAGTTCTTCCTCCTGAAGACGGCGAAGGCGGAGCGCCTGGTCCCCTTCGAAGCGGTGCTGGGCGTCGGCGACGGCGCGCTCATCGTGGACGCGACCGCGGCTTCGGTCGAGCTGTATCCCGCGATCAAGCCGGGCTCGGAGCCGACGGACGCGGACCTCGAGCGCGCGTACGACGTGTACGACGAGACCGCGCAGTACGCGGACGACGGCAGTTCCTGATCGCCAGGGGCGCCAAGCCGGCCAAGGGCGCCAAGCGCACGTTCTTGGCGCTCTTGGCCACCTTGGCGTTCTTGGCGACATCACAGTACGCGGACGACGAAGAAGAGGAGTGATCACTCTTCGGCCGGCTCGGCGGGCTTCTCTTCCGCCTTGCCGTCCTTCTTCTTCTTGGATTGGAACTCCTTGCGCGTCATCACGATCGCGTCGGGTCGCATCTGCTTCAGCTTCTTCGCGCAGACGTCGCAGATGGCGAGCGGGTGAGGATCGTTCGGGTCATCGAGGAACACGTCGAGCGCGACGCGCTTGTTGCGGTGCTGCGTGGGCTCGAACTCGCAGTACTTGATGACCATGCGGCGCGCGATGCGGTGCTTGCGGATAGCTGTTTTCGCGCCCCCGACAGGGTTGTCTGGGGGTGACTTCGGCGACGAGTTCCCGGAAACTCGTCTGAGGTAGCGCGATCCCGACAAGGATGGGTGAGAGGGTCCGAAACGCTCATCCCACGCGCCCGGCTTTCCCGCGCCCGAGGTGGGCCTTTGACCCCTATGGTCGAGCTCGAAGGCGTGACGAGATCCTACGGCGCGGAGCAGGCGTTGGGACCCCTGGACTTGACCCTGCCTGAAGGGGCCGTCGGGCTCCTGGGCCCGAATGGCGCCGGCAAGTCCACCCTGCTGCGGATCCTCCTTGGCATGATGCCTCCCACGACGGGCACGGTCCGCGTGCTGGGCGAGGAGGTCACGCCCGGTTCGACGTCGCTGCGGCGCCGGATCGGCTACGTGCCCGAGGGCGACTCGCTCTTCCCGGGCCTCACCGGCGTCGAAGCGACGACCTACGCGGGCGAGCTCGTGGGCATGCGGCGCGTGGACGCCCTGAAGCGCGCCCACGAGGTGCTCGACTACGTCCAGCTTTCCGAGGAGCGCTACCGTTTCGTCGAGGGGTACTCGACGGGCATGAAGCAACGCCTGAAGCTCGCGCAGGCGCTCGTGCACGACCCCGAGCTCCTGATCCTCGATGAGCCCACGGAAGGCGTGGACCCCGAAGCGCGCCGCCGTCTGCTGGAGCTGATCCACGCGCTCGAGAAGGAGCACGGCATGAAGCTCCTCGTCTCGACGCACATCCTTCCCGATGTCGAACGCCTCGCGACGCACGCGCTCGTGCTCAACGTGGGCCGCGTCGCGGCGTTGGGCTCCCTGGAGGAGCTGAAGGCCAGCTCCACCAAGGCGTACTTCGTGCGCGTGAACGGCGCCCCCGAGACGCTCACCGCGCACCTCGACGCGCGGGGCATCAAGTGGGAGCGCCATCACCCCAACGTGCGCGTCGACGTCGCCGACCCGCGTGAGGTGCTCAAGCTCGTGCGCGAGGCGGGGCTCGTGGTGCGCCACCTGACGCCTGTCACCCTCAGCCTCGAGGAGGCGTTCGAGCAGGCCGTGTCCCTCTCGCAGACCCTTGCCCCGTCCCCGTCCCTCGGAGGTGAGGCCCCTGTCGCCTGAGGCCGTCACCGGCTATCCGAAGTGGACGGGCCAGCTCAGCCGCGCGCCGCGCGTGTGGAGCATCGTGATGCAGGAGATCCGCCGCGCGGTGAACGACCAGTGGGCGCGCAGCGCGCTGATCCTCGCGTTCGGGTTCGCCGTCATCACCCTGGGCCAGATGTACGCCATCGTCCAGACGCGCCCGAGCTTCCATTCGAAGGCGCAGTTCCTGAGCTTCCTCGGGCTCCTGCGCTGGGCGGCGCTTGGCGTCGCCGCGGTCATGGCGGGCGGCGCGCTCCTCGACGACGACAAGAAGGGAGCGCTCGAGCTCTACCTCTCGCGCGCGGTGACGCGCTGGAGCTATCTCACGGGGAAGGTGCTCGCCGTCCTCGCGCTCACGTTCGCGACGATCTTCGGCCCCGCGCTCGTGTACTACCTGGGCGCCTTCGTCCTCTTCAAGACGCAGCCCGAGGGGTGGGCGTGGGTCATCCTCGGGGCCGCGGGCTTCGCCGCCATCTGGTCGATCGTCGTCGCTGGGCTCGGACTCGGCATCTCCTGCCTCGTCCGGTCCAGCAGGGCCGCGAGCATCATCCTCTTCGCCGGGATCGCCGGCATGGACATCGTCCTTGGCAAGCTCCTCTCGGGCATCACGAAGAGCGACACGGTCAAGGTCCTCAGCCCCATGAGCGACATGGACCAGCAGGGGACGTGGCTCTTCCAGATCGATCCGCCGCTGGGCTTCCCCTGGTGGCAGGGCGCGGTCGCCCTGCTGGTACTCGCGATCCTCGGATGGTCGCTCGTCTGGCTTCGGCACCCGCGCATCCGGGGGGTGAGCTAGTGCTGCGCACGCAGTTCGCGGCACGAGTTCGCGCGCTGGGGGGTCGCAGGGCGCGCCCGCAGGCGAGCCCGGAGACGAGCGAGCGATCGCAGCGCGCGCTCGGCCACGCCCGAAGGGGGTGGCCGCAATAGGCGTGCTCACATGCACGAATCTGTCTCGCTTCCACGGCGACGTCGTCGCGGTGAACGACCTGACGCTCGACGTGCAGCCCGGCATCACGGGGCTGCTGGGCCCCAACGGCGCCGGCAAGACGTCGCTCTTCCGCATGGCGATGGGGCTCATCAAGCCCAGCGCGGGCAGCATCCTCGTGCTCGACCAGGATCCGTGGGACAACCCCGCGCTCTTGCGCCGCGTGGGATATGTTCCCGACGGTGATGCGCCGTGGCAGTCCATGACCGGCCTCGAGGCGTGCGGCCACATGGCGCGCCTCACGGGGCTCGCGGCAAGCGAGGCGGATGAGGCAGCGGCGGGCGCCCTGGCGAAGGTCGGGCTCACCGACGCGGCGGACAAGAAGGTCGCCGCGTACTCGCGGGGCATGCGCCAGCGCCTCAAGTTCGGCTTCGCGACGATCGGCGACCCCGAGCTCTGGCTGCTCGACGAACCGCTCCTCGCGACCGACCCGCTCACGCGCCGCGACCTCATCGGCCTCATCAAGGCGCACGCGGCGAAGGGCGGCAGCGTCGTCATCAGCACGCACGTGCTCACGGACGTCGAGGCGCTCACCGACCGCATCGCGCTCATGGCGCATGGCCGCCTCCTCGCGCACGGCACCGTGCCCGACATCCGCGACATGCTGGAGCGCTACCCGCGCACGGTGCGCGTCGGCACGCCGAACCCGCGCGAGGTCGGCTCGCTGCTCTGGAACCTCCCCGCCGTCCTCTCCCTCGAGGCGACCGAAGGCGCCGTCATCGTGCGCACCCGGCACCCGCAGGCGTTCTTCGCGCAGCTCCAGGACCTCCTGGCCAACAAGGACATCGACTTCACGAGCGTCACGTCCCTCGACGAGGACGTCGAGAGCATCTTCCGCTACCTGGTGAGCGAATGAGCGTCGGTTCCCCCCTCTCCACCCTGCTCAAGAGCAACTTCCGCGCCTGGGTGAGCGCCAAGGGCTTCTGGCTCGTGGCCGCCGCGGCGCTCCTGCCCCTCGTCCTCACGGGCGCGTGGGTCGGCGCGCACCGCGCGGACATCGCCATCACCGACCTCCGCATCGAAGGAGGCAACCTCACCGAAGGCCAGAGCGCGCACGTCGTCGGCGTCGTGAAGAACGTCGGCAGCGAGCGCGTCGGCGCGTTCAACCTCTCGCTCGCGGTGGGCGAGGTCGAGGCGGGGCGCCTGTTCCCCGCCGCGGACCAGACGCTCGCCGTCGAAGGGCTAGCGCCTGGCGAGACGAAGGAGGTCGCGCTCGACTGGAACGCCACGAGCGGCGTCGTGTACGCGCTCGTGACCGCCGACCCCGAGGACGAGATCGGCGAGAAGGACGAGTTCAACAACCAGAAGGCCGAGCCGCTCGCCATCGCGCACACCGTGCCCACGACGCCGCCCAGCGCGCCCCTCGGGCTCGCGGGCGACGCGAACTCCACGAACGAGGTCGACCTCGTCGTGGACGGCATCACGCGCAGCGCGACCGAGATCCACCCGCAGGACAACGTCACCTTCACCGTGACGGTGCGCAACAACGGCGCGGCCGTCTCCGGCGCGCAGCTCGTCACGCGCCTCGTGCGCGCGGTGGGCGCGCGCCCCGTGACCCTCGTCACGCAGAACCAGACGGTGGACCTCGGCGCGGGCGAGACGAAGACGCTCGACGTGACCTGGACCGCGCTCGATGGCGCGTTCTGGCAGGAAGGCTACGTCCTTCCGCCGCCCGACACGAAGGACGTCGCCGCGGACAACAACTACCGCAGCGAGCCCGTCGTCGTGAACACGCTGATCACGCCCGACATGCGCCCGCCGGAGCCCGAGGAGCGCCTCACGATCAAGCAGTTCTACCTCGACGTGCTGAGCCTCCTCCACCTGCGCCTGCTGCTGCCGCTCATCGCGCTCTTCTACGCCGCGGGCGTCATCGCCGACGAGAAGGAGCGCGGCTCGCTCGCGTACCTGCTGACGCGCCCCGTGCCGCGGTGGCTCATCCCGATCACGAAGTTCATCGCGAGCTTCCTCGTGGCCGCCGTCGCGACCGTGATCGGCGTGCTCCTCACGTACCTCTTCCTCTTCGGCACGACGGTCGAAGGCGGCGACATCGGCTTCCTCACGACGCCGCTCCTCGCGACGCTCCTCACGCTCTTCGCGTACGGCGGCCTCTTCATCCTCCTGGGCACGATCACCGAGAAGCCCTACCTCTGGGGCCTCGGCATCGTCCTGGGCTGGGAGAACGCCGCGCCGCTTCTTGTGCCCTGGGTCGGGAACTTCACGCTCTCGCGCCACATCGGGAACGCGCTCGCGGGCTGGAAGCTCGACGAGGGCGTGCAGTGGCTCCCCGAGGGTGGCGAGGCGATGCGCGCGTTCTGGATCCTCCTCGCGATCGGGGTCGGCGCGCTCGTGCTGGCGGCGGCGCAGATGAGGCGCAGGGAGTTCCAGGTCGGCTGATGCCGACCCGCAAAGGGCGCAGAGAGGGCAAAGGGCGCAAAGATGCTCTCGAGATCGAGTGATGCCCGCAGAAGCGGCAAATACTCCGACGCCCCCGACTCCTCGCATGACGCTGCCGGAGCCGTCACCCAGGGCCAATGACGCGGCACGAGAGGTCGTCGACGCTGCCATCCAGGTGCACAGGATGCTCGGGCCGGGCCTTCTGGAGAGCCACTACCGCGAAGCGCTGGCGCACGAACTGCGACGCCGCGGGCGAACGGTCGAGATCGAAGTTCCGGCGCGCGTCAGGTACGAAGGAAAGACGCTCAGGAAGTCCTACTCGCTTGACATGCGCGTGGACGGCGAGCTCGTCGTCGAACTCAAGGCTACCCCGAAATTGTTGCCTGTGCACCTCGCGCAGACGTCCAGCTATCTCGCGGCGACGGGGCACCATCTTGCGATCCTGCTGAACTTCCATGCCCCGAGAATGAAAGACGGCATCCGCCGCGTCATTCGATCTCGATGACGTCGCCTTTACGCCCTTTGCCCGGCCTTGCGCCCTTTGCGACGCCTCAGCGCCAGAACGAGTACCGCTCCAGCAGCTGCCCGAGCCCATTGCGCTCCTCGGGCGTGATGGTCTTGTCGGCGAGCTTCTCGTCGAGGAAATCCTGCGCGGCCGCGGTGGAGTCGCGGGAGCCGCGCGCGAAGAGGCCTTCGAGGAAGGCGCGGTGGTGCTGGTCGTCCATGCCCCCCTCGCTGCGGCGCATGACGGCGCGCGCGTCGAAGATGAAGTGCCCCTTGCGCCCCTGCGCGAGCATGCGCTTGCGCTGGCCGCTCACCGGGCGCGGCCGTTCCCCGGCGCTCGCGGAGTCGCCGCCGCCAAAGCGCGGGCGGAAGCCGCCCCCTCCCGAGGGGGGCGGGCCGCGCGAAGGGGGCCCGCGGCGCGCGCCGCCATCGGGGCTGCGCTTCGCGAAGCACTCACGACAGTAGACGGGCCGCCCTGGCGTCGGAACGAACGGGACGCTGGTCATTTGACCGCAGGACGAGCATGTCACCTGCGTGTTGGCGGCATTTTCCACAAGCCCGGCTGAGCCCGCCTTCCAGATATACCCTCCCTCTCCCCGGACGGAGGACGAGGACGAAGACGCGGACGAGGACGAGGACGCCCTCGGAGCCTCGCCCTCCCCTCACCTTCGTCCTGGCCTTCGTCCTCGTCCAGTCGCTTCGGAATGGTCTTACGTCGCAGGCCGCTTGCGCCGCGCATGGACGAACCCAGCTGGAAGAAGGGCGTCGCCGAGCTCGTCGGCACGTTCACCCTCATCTACGTCGGCGTGCTTGTGCTCGTGGGCGGGTTCGGCTCGAAGGGCGACCTCGTCGCGATCGCGCTCGCGCACGGTTTCGCCATCGCCGTGATGGTGAGCGCCACGATGAGCATCTCCGGCGGCCAGCTCAACCCGGCCGTGACGACCGGGCTCCTCATCGGGCGCAAGATCACGCCGGCGCAGGCGGGCATCAACATCCTGATGCAGCTTGTGGGCGGGATCCTCGGCGGCTACCTCGCGAAGGCGAGCCTCGGCGGCGCCGACATCACGGGCGGCGTGCCGGACCTTGGCGCGTTCCCGGGCGGCGCGGCCGTCACGGTGGGCACGGGGATCCTCATCGAGGCGATCCTGACGTTCTTCCTGGTGTTCGTCGTCTTCGGCACGGGCGTCGACGCGCGCTTTGGCGCCCGCATCGGCGGCCTTGCCATCGGCCTCACGGTCGCGCTCGACATCATGGCGGGCGGACCGCTCACCGGCGGCGCGATGAACCCCGCGCGCTGGGTCGGCGCGGCGATCCCCGCGATGCATTTCAACAACGCGCTCGTGTACATCGTCGGCCCGCTCGCGGGAGCGATCGCCGCCGGTCTGCTGTACACGACCGTGCTCGAAGGGCCCAGGCCGCACCCCGAACCCGCGGTGCAGATGCGGGCGAAGGATAATCCCTGAGGCGAAGACGGCAGCGGACGCTTCGGGTCCTTCGTGCGCTTCGGTGGCGTCGTGACGCGGACCCACGCGCTCCCAGCGCGCTGCGTGGACGAGCAGCGTTGCGCCGTGTGCGGGTCACGGCAAAACGGGAGGCGTCCCATCGCGGGGAGGCCCGTCGGTTTCCCGAGATCGCATGCACGCGCGGGTCGATGGCGCTCGTGGTCCGAACCTTGATATCAGGCCGCCGTGCAGCTCATGGGTTGCGCTTCAGGTGCGTCACCCCGGCCTGCGCGGTCGGGTAGATGACGAGCTCCTGCACGGCCACGTGCGCGGGGCGCTGCACGCACCAGAGGATCGTCTCGGCGATGTCGTCTGCCGAGAGCGGCTGGAATCCCTGATACACTTTCTTGGCGCGCTCCGTATCGCCGCGGAAGCGCACCTCGCTGAACTCGGTCTCGACCATGCCCGGCTCGATGTTGGTGCAGCGGACGTTCGTGCCCAGCACGTCGTAGCGGATGCCTTCGCTGATCGCCCGCACGGCGAACTTGCTCGCGCAATAGACGGCGCCGCCCGGGTACACCCAGCGGCCGGCGACGCTCCCGAGGTTCACGACGTGGCCCGTGTTCCTTCGGACCATATGCGGAAGGATGCTGCGGGTCACCCGCAGGAGCGCCTTCACGTTCGTGTCGATGACCTCGTCCCACTCGTCCGGGTCCCCCTCGTGGAGGGGCTCCGTGCCGCGGGCGAGGCCGGCGTTGTTCACGAGCACGTCCACCCGCTCGAAAAGGTGGGGGTGGCTGAGCTCCGCGAGCTTCAACGCCTGGGGATCCCGCACGTCGAAGGGGATCCCCGCCACGTCGCCGCCCAGCTTCCGCAGCTCGTCCTCCATCTCGACGAGCCGGTCGTCCCGGCGGCCCGTGAGGACCAGGTCGTAGCCGGCGCGGGCGAAGGCGCGGGCGGTGGCGGCGCCGATGCCTGCCGTGGCGCCCGTGACGAAGGCGAGCTTGCGGGACACGGGGGCGCCCAACCCCCGAGCCCCACAAGAATGGATGGGGAAGCCATTGAATAGGGGGCCCCGCCATGACGCGCCCCGATGAAGCCCAAGGGCGGGAAGCTCCCCTCCATCAGCGTCGAGGGGCGCAGCGAGGCGCGCGTCGAAGTGCGCGATGGAAAGATCGTCAAGGTGTGCGGTGCATGCGCCACGGTCCTGGACCGGGCGACCGGACAGTGTCCGAACGGGCACTAGCCCCTCCATACCGGAGCCGAAGGGCTCAAATCCTCCCAACCCCACAGACAACGGCATGCCTTGTTTCTACCCGCACGGGGAGCCGGCGGACTGGTGCGAGCGCCACGTCGCCGAAGCGCGCGCCCACGCGCCGGCCCGCACGCCCGTGGACGCTTGAAGGCCGATGGCCTGAAGTCGCGCCCCGTTGTGCGCGGCTTGTGAAGCCGGGCACCGAAGCGCTGGTCGACCATGCGGCGCGCATCGTGCCACGCGACGCGCGCGTGCTGGACCTCGGCGGCCCCGCGATCCCCTCGCCTAGGCTCGCGAGCCGCCGCGTCATCGTCGTGCCCGACGAGGAGGCGCTCCCTGCGCTTCGCGCGCATGCGAGCGCGCCCGTCGACGCCGTGCTCGCGGCGTGGCCGACGCAGGCGACGCCCCTGATGCCCCTCCTCGACGGGATCCGCCGCGCGCTGGCGCCTCAAGGGCGCGCGCTCGTCCTCGACCTTTCATGGCAGACGGCGCCCACGCCCGCGCTGCTGCAGGCGTTCGCGCCTGGCGCGGGCCGCGAGAAGGTGCGTCCGATCGAAGGGTACGAGATGCAGATGGAGCACGCGGGGCTCGAGATCGTGGAGCGCGTCGTGCTCGATCGCGCCCACTGGGCCTCGCGGCTCGCGCCGTCGCAGCGCGCCGCGGTCGAAGGGGACGAGCGCGGCGCGGCGCGGCTCACCTTGTGGGTGCTCGCGCCGGCCTCAAGCGACGATCGAGCCACAACGCATGCCGCGCCTGGCGGCGATGCGTGAGCATGCCTTCGCCTCGCGACATGGGACCGGGCGACCTTGCGCCCAACACCGCGCCCGGGATCACGACGACGCCTTACGAAGCCCGCATCGCGGAGCGCAACGCGTTCTTCAACAGCCTCCCGCCCCAGGCGAAGGAGAGTTTCCTCCTGGCCCTCGAGGACGCCGCCGAGCGCGGCCTCACCGAGGAAGCGGCGTGGGAGGAGGCCGTGACGGCCGCAGAGCTCACTTACTGATCCCGAAGCTCTGCGGCGAGGACGTGCGCCGCAGCGCACGTCCGGGCCGCAGAGCTTACCTACTAGGCCTCGCGTCCGCGCGCCATGGCCGAGCACGAGGATCACGACGAGCATGACCACGGCGTCATCCACTTCCAAGGCACGGACGTGACCGACGGCGCGCTCGCGCAGATCCGGGAGACGCACGCGCCGCTCGCCGACGCGCTCGATCTCACGCGCCGCTGGACGCAGCTTAGCGAGGAGGAGAAGAAAGGGGCCATCGAGAAGCAGACGGCGATCGAGACGCACGAAGCGTGGATGCCCGGCTTCCACGCGCCGGGCGACCGCTGCGCCGCGTGCGGCCTTCCCACGCTCGCGCTCTTCACTGACCGCATGCAGGAGGGCGAGATCCCCTACGGGGCGTTCGTCCACGGCCTTCCCGTGCATGCGACGAAGGCATGCCTCGACGCGCTCGCGAAGCAGAAGCGCGACCACTCACCGCGCGGCCTCGACAAGGCGCGCCGCGAGCTCATGCGCGACCTCGATCGCCCCTCGCCGCGCATGACGCAGTTCCTGCGCCACGACCTCCTCGCGCACCCGCCCTTCGGCCTCGAGGACTGGGGGAACTCTGTCGCGGAGGCCCAGAAGGACGGCCTCTCGAAGAGCGCGATGAAGGACATCGAGCGCCTCATGCGCTACGTGCACCAGCGGCTCTTCCACGGGCACTGAGCGACCCGCGATATCTTTCGGCGCTTCGGGTTTCGGCATTCCGGCACTTGAGGTTCGAGCCGGAGCCTACCGGAACCCGGTGTGCGGGCAGGCTTTCAGCGGCGTCGTCGGCTGCACGACGCCCTTCTCGGCGAGCACTCCCGCCGTCTTCAGCTTCTCGCCGGCCGCCTTCGCCCACTTCTCCCCCTCGAGGCCGTTGAACCCTTCGACGCGGGAGACCTTGCCGTCGGCGTCCACGTGGACGTGACCCAGGAGCAGGAACTCGGTGGGGTTCCCGCGACCTGCGAACGGCGTGAGGCCCGCGCTCGTGTAGGCGCGGATGCGGTTCATCGGGCGAACGTCGCCGAAGGCGTAGACGTTGGGCGCGACGACGCCGGCGAGCTTCGCGTCCTTGGTCTCGATCGAGTCGAGGAACGCGGGGCGCGCGGGCGCGGCTGGGGCGGCCATGATGGTCTCCACAAGAGCGCTCTTGCCTAAAAGGTCACCATGCGTCCAGGGCGCGTGCGAGCGCTCACGCTGAGGGGTGAAAGGATGGAAAAAAGCGGGCCGCGAGCGGCCCTGTTCCTGAGCCACCGGCTCAGAAGCGGCGGCCGCCGCCGCCGTAGCCGCCGCCACCGCGGCCGCCACCGCCGCCGTAGCCGCCGCCGCCACCGCGGCCGCCACCTCCACCGTAGCCGCCGCCGCGGCCGCCGCCACCGCCGCCGAAGGAGTCGCGCGGGGGGCGGTGCTTCTGGAAGCAGTCGCGGCAGTACACGGGGCGCCCTTCGGTGGGCCTGAAGGGGACCTGGGTCGTCGTGCCACAGTCGCTGCAGGTGGCGTCGAACATTTCACGGGGGCCGCTGGGGCCACGATTCTGGAACACGGGATCCTACTCTCTTGGCAAGGCTCGACGAAGCGATGCCTTGACCGATTTCACAGGGAAACGCTTCGTACTTGAACCTGTTGGGCGACCCCGCCGCGGGCTCTGGTAAAAGGGGTTTCGGAATCGGGACCCGCCCGTTGCACCTCCGGTTTACCAGCCCCCCGTGGTACGTGCGGCCCGGGGGCATGCGCGACCCGCGCGGCCACCCGAGGGAGTGAAGACCATGAACGACAACCGCACCGTATTCCGACTGACCGTCCGCGCGAGCGAAGTGCCCGCGTTCCTCGGGGCCTGCGAGGCCTCCGAATGGTACGCGATGGACACCGGCGAGCGCGTGATGACCGACGAGGGTCCCGACGCCGAAGCCGTGCTGCTCGTGGAGCCCGTGCCGCGCACCGCAGTCCACGCGCGCGCTGCGATCGTCGCCTGACGCGAGCGCTACCGCGCCGCCAGATCCTCGTCCGTCCACCAGCCAAGCTCCAGCGTGCCGAACATCTGGAGGAGCTCGTCGGGCGGCTTCGCCACGGCGCGCGGGTCCATCGTGTATCCTTGGCAACCCGGCGTGCAGCGGATCGCGTCGAGGGCGACCTCCATCGAGAGGCCGCGCTCGATCGCGTAGCCGGGGATGATGTGGCCGATGTTCGCGCGCCCCTGGCGCGCGAGGTCGCTCGCGCGCGGCGCGTAGTGCGAGCCGCCGAGCGCGACGAGCACCGGCGCGGCGTCCGCGGGCCCGGGTGTGGCGGCGGCGAGGATCGCGCGCGCGACGCGGCGGCCGATGTCCGGGTCGCTCCATGCGGCCTCGTCGGTGCCGATCTCGACGAAGGCGGTGGGCGTCTCGAGGTACGGGCCGTGGTGCGTCGCCTCGAACGTCACCTGATGGGCGAGGCCTTTGGCTTCGCTCGCCAGGCGGCGCAGCACGCGCCCCATGATGCGCGGCGCGGTCGGGACGAGCCTCTGCGGCTTGCCCCCGACCTGCGCCTCGCCGAAATTGCCGATCGGGTGGACCGTGAGCGCGGGCTTGCCGCTCTCGGCGCGGTGCTTCGACGCGACGAGGATCGCATCGAACCGCAGCCCGGCGGCCCGCATCTTCGCGTCGATCCCGTCCGCGTGGATGTGCGGCTCGTCGATCTCCGCCATCAGGAAGTCGCCGTGCTCGCGCACCGGGAGACCCGCGAAGCCCCCCGCCTCCGTCCACGGCGCGATCTCCAGCAGCCGGTCTCGGATGTTGACGGACGCGGCGTCCGGCCGGGAGACGAGGACGAGGATCCTCACGGGCGCGCCGAAGCGGGGCTCCCCGCTTCAGGGCTCGCACCGCCGTCACGGGGACCGGAGCGCCCAACGGTGCCCAGGCCGCAAACGACGTGGGAGCTTCGGCGGCGTTCGGCCCTCGGTCCTCGGGACCTCAGCATGCGGCCGGATCGACCCGCAGCATCGCCGCGCCTTCGGGCACGTCGAGGAGCGCGGGCGCGCAGAGCGAGCCGGCCGCGAGGGCGGCGCCGTCGGCCCCCAGGAACGCGTACGAGGAGCCGCCCTCGATGCGGACCGCGGCATCGCCCGGCTGGAGGGCGAAGCACGCCTCGGCGCCGCAGGCGATGGCCTGGTCGACCGGCGCGGGAAGCGTGACGAAGAGCGCGGCACCCGCCGCCACGGGGAGGGCCAGGATCAGGCCGACCAGGAGGAGCGGACGCACGGACGGGACATGGCGGTAGGGTGCTTACGCCTTGTCGGGAGAGCGCCTTCGGCCTTTAGGCCGGACCCGCGCGCGCTTGCTCTTCCTCGCAAGCGCGCGAGGGCTGCCGCTGGAGCAAGAAAATTAGATGGGCATGATCCGGACGAGCCTGGGACGTTGGCTTTCCGACGGAGACCCATCTCCCCACGCCAAAGCGGTTGGCCTTCACCCCCCATCAGAGGGCGGGGCACCGGCGCGTGGATGCGTAAATAACGAGTTTGGCCAAAGCGGCGACCCTGCTTAACGGTTGCTTGTCGGTTCGGCGACCGCCGCAGACCGCTTTTCACGGGGTTTTCCTGGGGAATGTCGGGGATGCGCGTCCGCGTCAACGTGGATCGCCGATGCCAGCGCCACGACATGACCAGAGGGACCCCAGGTACCGAACGGGACCAGAGTTTGGTGAAGCCTCGGGTCCCTCAGGTCCCTCGCGTGCCTCGGGTCATGTCGTGGCCCAGTGGAAAGAGACTAGGCGAGCCGCTCAGGGCACAGCGCGCGCCGCGAGCACCCCTTGCACTTCCCTGCGCGCTCGTGGTTGCGGTGGATGACGCCCGTCATCGTCGCGAGGCGCATCCGCAGCGTGGTCTCGAGCGCCTTGTCGCGGAACTCGTCGGTGAATGGGACCTCGAACACGCGATCGGGATACTGCAGGTAGCCGCGCGAAGGGCGGCGCCCGTAGTTCTCCTCGACGAGGATGCAGTACACGCCCAGCTGCATGAGGTGCGAGTCGTGCGGCGCGTCGGGCGTGCGGCCCGTCTTCACCTCGACCGGGATGTATTCCTCGTCGCGGCGCACGATGTAGTCCGGTCGGCCGGAAAGGTCGTACTTCTCGCTGCGCAGCGTCTCGCCCGGCTTGTCGAGGTCGCTGTACGCGAGCTCGCCCTGCACGAGGCCCGCCTTCGCGACGAAGACGCGCGCCTCCTCCTGCTTCCACATGGCTCGCAGCAGGAAGCCCAGCGCGACGAAGAGCCAGAGGAGGCTCATGATCATGAGGATCCAGTGGAAAGGCCCGTGGAAATCGAGCCATACCGCCTCCAGGGCCAGCGTCGCCGCGGAGGCGGCCGTCAAGGCGAGGTACATCGCGACGCGCAGGGCGGCGTTGTGCTGGTCCAGCACCCTGCGCCACACGCTGATGCGCGTGCCGAACGCCGCGTGCTCGGCCTCGCCGGCGCGAAGGACGGCGTCCATCGTCTCGCCGCGCTGGCTCAAGGCCCAGCTCAAGGGGCAATAGACGAAGCGCTCGACCTCGGCGGCACTGTACGACATGCGGCTGGCCCATCCTCTGGGTCGAGGGACGTATGAAGGTGGCAGGTGGGCCCCCTGCGCCCGTTGGGCGTCGTGGCGTCCCGCGCCCTGACGGGCGCAGAGGGGCAGCAAGGATCCGCGAGTCCGCGGGGCCTCGACGTCCGCGGACAGGACATTTCCACGCCGGACATCGCGGCTCGGCGGACCTGCGGATCCTTGCCACACGAAAACGTGTAACCAAACAGTTACGCGTCCGGCACACCGATCGGCGCCTGCTCGGGCTCAACCATAGGCGCCGGCGGCAGCTCGATGCGGCGCGGCTCGCCGATGCCGCCCGCGGGCTCCAGCAGCAGGAGCCGCCCCTCGGGCCCCTCGAAGAGGAACCCGCGCCCCTCCGGGCCTTCGTAGCGCGCCACCTGGTCCACGGGCCGCAACGCGCGCAGCTCGCGCTCGGCGCGGACGAAGCGGCGCTCGCTGTTCCATTCGGCGATGCCAAGCGGCAGCGCCGTGAACACCACGAGCGCGGTGACGACGATGAGGATCTTCGTCGCCGTGATCGGCGGCATGAGGGCGGCGTCGAGGCTGTTCTTCAGGAAGCCGTCCGCCGCGTACATGCGCTCGAACCAGATGGTGATGGCGATACCTGCTGCGAAGGCGAGGCTTCCGGTGAGGAAAAGCTTCGTGCCGGGTCTCAACGAGATGGCGAAGCGGTGCTCCCTCTTGGGCTCTTCGGCGTCAATATCCCATCAAGCGTTCGTAGGCCTTGTGATCGACGACTTCGAGGATCATGACGACACGATCCGCCCCCCGGCTGCCGGTCGTGTAGATCGCTCGCCAGCCATCCGATAGCTCGAGCTTGTACAAGTTGCGAACGCGGCCGACCCGCCGCTCCCATTTCTTGAGCGTCGCCTTGTTGTGCACGTCTGCGATCGGGATGTACTGGCCAAAATGCGGGTCCTGCGCCAGCTTTTTCGCCCGCTTCCCCAGATCCGCCTGGATGGCGCGCGGAGACTTTTCGAACTGTTTCTGTGCCGGCCCTTCGAGAACGACGTCAGCGGGCATGCATTCTCAGAGAAGCGAACGCCCCTTTGACACGGCCCGCCAGAACTTGTAGTGCGGCTGGTGCGTCCATTGGACCCCCTGACTGCCCAGTGTAACGAATCCGAGGCGATGCAGGAAGTCGACGCTTGCACGAAGCGTCTCGTGGCGGACGCGCTTCGCAGACATCCTGCGCTCGATCTCGGCGAGCGACAAGGGCGCCTCGTCTTGCGCGGCTTCGAGGATACCTCCGACCTCCACTAACGTCGCCATGCGCGGGCCCTCGCCCTTCACCGAAGCCGGGAGCTCCATGAGCATACCACGAATGTGTGGCACCACCCATATGTAGGTTCTGCGACTACACCTGCTTGATGGCCTTGAGTTCATCGCCCTGGTAGTCGAACGCGAGCCGCTTGCGGTCCTGCCACAGATGCTTCTTCTGGACGAGCGCGGTCGTGATGAGCGGCAGGCCGATCGTGATATCCACGTACGCCTGCACGAAGTCCGCGTCCTTCGCGATCTTGCCCCAGGACTGCGCTTCCTTGAACGTGCAGCCCGAGAGGGCGCCCCAGTGCGGGTTGTCCTGCGTGAGCTGGATCGCGTACTGGTGTCCGCCCGCGTCGTGGCCGAGGACCTCGGAGATGACCTCGGTCTGCTGGATGTAGTTCTTCGGCACGCCGCCGCCCAGGTAGACGATCGCGGTCTTCTTCGACTTCATCTTGATCTGCGCGAGCTCGTACGCATCGCGGATCATGTCGAGCTTCGGGTACGGCCTGTTGTGCTTCTTCGCCTCGACGTAGTTGTGGATCATCCCGATGCCGATGCTGGAGTCGTGGATGGTCGGGACGAACACGGGCGTGTTCGTGCGATAGCTTTCGGCGACCCACGAATCTTCAACGTCCTTGAAGTGCTCGCCGAAGAAGCGGATGAGCTCGCGCGTCGAGTACGTCTTCGTGGGATCGAGCTTCGCCGCGAGCGCGCCGAGGTACTCGTCGGTCTCGCGGAACTTGTCCTCGTCGACGATCGTGTCGTAGAGGCGATCCAGCATGTGCTCGCGCAGGCCCAGGTCGTCCATGTCGGGCGAGCCGCGCCAGAAGTTGTAGCCCCGCGCGGCATACATGTCCTGGTAGGGCTGCGAGCCCACGGAGACGACGACGTCGACGAGCTTGTAGCGCATGAGATCGCGGATGACCTTGCGCATGCCGCCCGCCATGAGCGAGCCCGCGACGCCCAGGATGATCGTGGGACGGTCCGCGTCGTTCATCGCGTTCTCCCACACCTGCAGCGCGGTGCCGAGGTTGCGGCCCTGGAAGCTGATGTTCTTGTACGCGTCGAGGAGGTCCGCGACGGAGTTGACCTTGGACGCCTCGAACTGCTGGATCGGCGTGTGAAGGAAGTCCTTCTTGTTCGTCACGTGGGCCACCGGATGCGGCCGTCAGCCGCGCCTGCGTGAAAAAGGTTGGCCCCTTCAGAGCACGGCCAGCTTCTCGATCGCGACCTCGTGCACGATGACGTGCGCCCAGCCTGTCGCGTCGTGGGCCGTAGGCGCGCCGATGCGCCACTCGCCCTCTGTGGGCGGGAGGCGCTCCTGGTAGCGGAAGCCGCCCTGGGCCGCGCCCGCGTCGCTCACCTCCACGTTGCCGATGGTCGTGCTCATGTACGGCGTTCCGTCGGGCTGCACGAGGCCGAAGCCGCGCGCCCACTTGTCGCCCCCGCCTTCGATCGTGACCATGGCGAACGCCTGGTCCGCGTCGACGACGAACGATCCCGCCGCGGGGCTGAGCACGGGCGCGGCGCTCGATCCTTCGTAGATCACGTTCGCGGTCGCCTTCAGCACCTCGCCGGTCCAGCCCGGGGTGAAGCGGTCGACGCGCAGGCCATAGCCCGCGGCGAAATCCATGTGCGAGAACCACTTGAGCTCGGGCGCAAGATCGTAGGAGACGTACGGCGAGCCGTCCACGGTGCCTAGGATATCAAAACCGTTGGCCGTCCTGGACGCCTTGAGCGCCACGTCGCGCCCGTCCCACGTCGTGGTCCAGGTCTTGCCGTCCGCGAGCGGGAAGTCGTAGTACTGGATGGGCCGCCCGTCCTGGGCGCCGGCGAGGTCGCGCGCGCGGATGGGGCCGACGTAGCTCACGTCGAACATCGCGTCGTAGCCGGCGAGCTCCTCGCTCGTCGTGGAGACGGTGTACGTGTCGGCGGAGACGCCCGTGACGACGAGCGCGCTCTGCGACGAGGCGCCGCCGCCGTCGCTCGTCGTGATGAGCCACGCGTCGCCCAGCGCCCAGGTCGGAGCCTCGGCGGCGCTCGCGGGCGCATCGCCGGACGCTGCGGCGACGGGGGCGCCCTCGCTGGGGCCCTCCGTGCCGCGCATGAGGGCCTTGTCTTCGGGTGGGCTTCCGACGCAGCCTACGGCCACCAGGGCGACCGCAAGCAGAAGGAATGCGCGCACGCCCGGGCCTCGTGCGTCCGACTCCACGCGGGGTTCCTTAACCCTTCCTAGCCGACCTTTATCCAACGCGCGCGGGCTGGGCGCCCCCATGACCTACGTGAATCTGCGTGTCGAGCGCGACGGCCCCATCGCGATCCTCACGGTGGACCGTCCCAAGGCGCTGAACGCCATGGACCAGGCGACCCTCGCGGAGCTATCGGACGCCGCGCGCGCGCTCGACGCCGACGCCGGCGTCGCGATCGTCATCGTCACGGGCGCGGGCGAGAAGGCGTTCGTCGCGGGCGCGGACATCACGCAGATGGCGCACTTCGGGCCGCGCGAGGCGGAAGACCACGCGCGCAAGGGGCAGGCCGCGATGTCCGCGTTCGAGCGGATGCGCAAGCCCGTGATCGCGGCCGTGAACGGCTACGCGCTCGGCGGCGGCCTCGAGCTCGCCCTCGCGTGTGATATCAGGATCGCGAGCGAGAACGCGCAGATGGGGCTGCCCGAGGTGAGCCTGGGCGTGATCCCGGGCTTTGGCGGCACGCAGCGCCTCGCTCGCGTCGTGGGCGAAGGGCGCGCGAAGGAGCTCGTGCTCACCGGCCGGCGCGTGAAGGCGGACGAGGCGCTCGCGATGGGGCTCGTCAACAAGGTCGTCCCGCAGGCGCAGCTCCTGGAGACGGCGAAGCAGATGGCGCGCGACATCCTCGCGAACGGGCCCGTCGCGGTGCGGCTCGCGAAGCAGGTCATCCACGAAGGGCTCTCGGTGCCGCTCGACGCGGGCCTCTTGCTCGAGGAGAAGGCGTTCGGCCTCGTCTTCGCGACGCACGACCAGAAGGAAGGGATGAAGGCGTTCACTGAGAAGCGGAAGCCCAGTTGGAAGGGTGAATAGAGGTGGCGGGCCAGACACGTTCATCGGAGCGTATTCCGCGAGCGCTTTTCGGATGCGAGCCGCAGCGAGCACCCCGCGCCGCAGCGCGGGGCGAGGGCCGGAGCGCGCGGCCTCTGGCGCGCGTGAGCCCTTTTCGGACTCGGGCACTCCGCGCGCGGCCGCACCGGAAGGAAGGGATGAAGGCGTTCACTGAGAAGCGGAAGCCGTCCTGGAAGGGCGAGTGATGGAGCCCACCTTCCACGTCGACGTGGATCCCGACGTCGAGCTCGGACACTCGATGCTCATCGTGGCCGCGCCAGGCGAAGGGCTCGTCGGCGCGACGGCCGCGAAGCACATCATCAAGATCCTCGACATGCCCTGCGTCGGCAGCATCCGCGCCGCGCACCAGGCGCCGCGCTCGATCGTGCGCGGCGGGCGGGCCGGGCACCCGATCCGCATCTACCACGCGAGCGGGTTCAACGTCGCGCGCTTCCGCACGGAGCACCTGCTCGTCGTGGACGTCGAGCGCCAGCCCGACCAGAACGAGCAGCAGCCGCTCTCCGACGCCATCGTCCGTTGGGCCAAGGACGCGGGCGTGCGCGCCGTGGTCACGCCCGGCGGCGTCACGGTCGAGGACGAGGCGCTCGACGACAAGGTGTGGGGCGTCGCGACGTCGAAGGAGGGACTGGAGATCGTCGACACGCTCGGCATCGACCGCATGGAGGGGAGCGTCGGTGGCCTCTCGGCGGGCATCCTGAACGCGTGCATCGAGCAGGGCGTCGAAGGCTTCTGCCTCCTGGCCGAGGCTGCGCCCGAGTACCCGGACTCGCACGCCGCGGCGCGCATCGTCCGGCTCCTGGACCGCATGACGCCCGCGTTCGTCATCCCCGAGACGCCGCTCCTCGAAGAGGCCGAGCGCATCGAGAAGGAGATCCGCGAGACGCTCGACCTCATGACGGGTCCGGGCGCGCACTCCGGCCGCAAGCGCCCGGTGTGAGGGCGCCGGCTCGTGAGGTCGCTGGAGCATCAAGCGTCGTCACGGCAAGGGACATCCTCCCCAGCCCCGATCGAGCGCGCATGCTCCGGCCCGTCCTCGCCATCGTCGCCGCGCTCGCCCTCGCCGTCCCGCTCGCGTTCACTTTCGTCGCCGCGGAGGACCGGCCCACGCCGGCGGCGTCCGACGCGACCGCGCTCCCGCTGACCTACACGGAGCTTCACCTCGGGAGCGATCTCCTGCCCGGTCCGACCGGATGGTTCGCCGTGCCCATCACGGTGGACCGCGAAGCGTACGTGCGCGTGGACGTCTCCTACTACGAGTTCGAGCACGGCCAGTTCGCGATGTCGCAGGCGATCGTCGCGATCGAAGGCGCCGCCGCGGACCCGAGCTGGGCGTTCGGCGGCTATCACCAGGACCCGGCGTTCGCGATCGAGCACGACGGGCAGGAGCTCGTGCGCTGCTGCGAGGACCTCGTGACGGCCTGGTCGACCGGCATGGGGAGCGGCGGGCAGCCGATCCTCGTGGAGCCCGGGCAGACGCTCTGGGTCGGCCTCGCCGCGTTCCAATGGGACGACCAGCACAACGCGTGGTTCACGATCTCCGGCCAGGCGGTCCTCACGCAGGGCGAGCCCCGCACGGGCGCACGCGTGGAGGCGGTCGATCTCTTCGAGGAGGCGCGCCGCGCCGGGACGCACGCCTATGCGCTCTCGCAGCACGTGCAGCCCGCCTTCGGCGCCGCGTCGCGCACGTGGACGTCGGACGGCTACGGCCTCTTCTCGCTGACGGCCGACGCCTGGGTCGATAGCGGAAGCGACGCACGCATCCGGCTGTCGATCCCGGGCGAGGCGCCGCGCGAGGCGCGCATCCAGGGCGACAGCGGAGCGTACGCGGGCGCGCACCGGGCGGGCACGTACGCGGTGACGCTCGACGACGTCCACGCGCCGCTCCTGCAGCAGGGGCCCGCGATCCACGCGGTCGCGCTCTTCGCGGACGTCGACGTGCCGGGCGACGTGGCGTTCGTCTATCCGTGACGCGCGCTCACTTGATCGGGCGCCCTTCGACGTAGGCCTTCAACGCCTTGAGGAACGATTCCCAGCCCCACGTGAATCGGTCGAGCCAGTCCTCGCGCCCTTCGAACCCTTCGTGCGTGAGCGTCACGCGGGTGCCCTTGGGCGTCGCGGAGAACTCCCACACGACGGTGCCCCACCAGGGCGCGTGGTAGTCGAGCTTGATGCGCTCGTTCTCGACGAGCTCGGTGAACACGGCGCGCACGTTCCCCTCGGGTCCTTCGAAGACCAGCGAGCCGCCGAGGGCGAACTCGACGCTCGTGCCGTCCATGTACCATGTGGAGAGCGCGGTGTCGGTGCGGAACGAGTCGTATACCTTCTCGGGCGGCCCCGCCACCTGGATGGAGCGCCGGATGGAGGCGGCGCGGTTCGCGGAACGCGGCATGGATGGGCAGTGACTCCGAGGGAGCTTTCTTAACCCTTTCTTCTTCTGGGCGGCCCCAGATGCCGACGCCGACCCACCGATCCGCGCGCGAGGACGCCATGTCGCTCGCGGACGGCTGGCTGCAGGTCGTCAGCACGCACCATCAGGACCCGCGGGACGACGTCGACCGTGACGCGGCGTCTCACGGGCAAAGCGGGCTGGAGCTCGTCCTCCTGGACATGGACGGGACGCTCGTGCACGGCTCGACGTGGGAGGTCCTCCACGAGCACTTCGGCGTGTCGAACGAGACGAACTGGCTGCGTTACCAGCGCGGCGAGCTCAACGACCACGAGTTCGTGAAGAGCGACGTCGCGCTCTGGCGCATCCATGAGACGCCCGTCCACGTGGACGAGATCGACCGCATCCTGCACCAGCACGCGCGCGTCATGGACGGCGCGAAGGCGCTCGTGGACGCGCTTCGCGCCCGCCGCATCGCGACGTGCATCGTCTCCGGCGGCCTCGACCTCCTCGCGCGCCGCGTGTGCCTGGAGCTCGGGATCGACATGTACGTCGCGAACGGTCTCAAGCTGCGCGACTCGGGCCATCTCGCAGGCGAGGGCGTGATCTACGTCGAGATCAAGGACAAGGGGCGCACGACGCGCGAGATCCTCAAGAAGCTCGGCGTTCCGCGCGAGCGCACGGCGGCGGTGGGCAACTCGGCCTACGACGTGCCCATGTTCCGCGAGGCCGGCTTCGGGATCGCGTTCAACCCGAGCGACCCGTGGGTGCGCCGCGCCGCGCGCCATGTCGTGGAGGGGCAGGACATCTCGAAGGTGATCCCATACTTGTGAGTCGAAAGGCGAGCGAGGCGCGTGACGGCGAGGGAGGCGAAAGGGTCCGCCGAGCCCTGCGCGCCTCGTTCGCTTGGTCACGCCTTTCCCCTTCGGAGGTGGCGCCATAGCCTTCCCCTGGCAGGACGCCTTCCCGCTGATCCTCCTCGTGCTGGCGGCGCTCGCTCTCGCGAGCATCCCGCTCCTGCGAGCCCTCTCCCGCCGGCGCGGCGCGAAGCCAGCGGCGCCGGTCGGGCCCGTCGAGGTGCCTCCCGAGGAGGCGGAGCTCGTCGAAGGCGCGGTGTGGGCGTGCATGCGCTGCGGCAGCACGAACGTCGGGATGGGGGGCATCAGCCAGGGGATGATCCCGGGCGCCGGCGACCAGTTCGCCTACGTGTGCCCGCGCTGCCGGCACCGGGGACCGCCGCTCGAGTTCGAGAGCGTGACGGCCTACCGGCAGTTCGTGAAGGGGCTCCACGAAAAGGAATAGGCCCCTGGGGCGGGGCCTGGTCCGCGCCCGGGCCCGGTCGGGGCCCAGGGCCAGGGACGATATCGTCTACGACCAGCTCTTCTTGCCGAACTTCCTGGAGATCCAGAGAGTGCGGTGGTAATCCGAGATGGTGGTCTTCTTCTGCTGCATCGGGTCCAGAGGCGCTCGCCTTGGGCTATAACCATTGCCGCTCATCTGCCGAAGGTGGCCGCGCCGCGCACGTCGGGTCCCTTCGCGAAGCTCCTGGGCGTCGATATCGTGCGCGAGGACGATGCCTGCGTCGAGCTTGCGATCGACGCGCGCGCAGACCTTCACCGCGAGGGAGGCACTCTCCACGGGGGCGCGATGATGAGCATCCTCGACATGGCGATGGCGGGGACCGTGGCGCGCACGCTCGCGCCCGGGGAGACGACCGCCTCCGTCAGCATCACGACCGACTTCCTGCGCGCCGTGACGGGCGGCCGGCTCGTCGCTCGGGCGCGCCTCGAACGCCGCGGGCGCACGATGGCATTCCCGGTCGGGGAGCTCGTGGACGAGGAAGGCCGTGTCGTCGCGCGGGCGACGGGCGTGTGGGTGATACGTAGCGCCTGAACCAGTACCTGTTCCTGTACCTGGACCCCGGTCGCCGACGAGGTACAGGTCCTGGTCCAGGTACAGGTCCAGTCGTCTACGGTGCCTTCGAGGGCGGTCCCCACCGGCGCGCCGCCACGAGGATCAGCGCCAGACCGACCACGATCGCGATGGCGACCTTCCAGATCGGCCGGAGGTCGGGCACCGCGAAGAACGCGATGAGCGCGGCAAAGGTCGCGGTAGCGCCGAGGATGTAGAGCGCGTTCGTGACGCGGAGCCACCTCCAGCCGCTCCTTTCGACGAGCTCGGTGGGATCGCCCGTCGCGTTGAAGTGCGCCCCGAGGGCGATGAAGACCACGCCAAGGAGGAAGAGGTCGAGCACGCGACCCCACTCGGAGAGCTCGACGCCGAACTCGACGGCGAAGTAGAGGATCCCGCCCGCGGTGAGGATGATGCCCAGGAGGACGAGCACGTTGCGCATCTGGACCGAGCTCACGAGGAAGGCACCTCCTGGAGGATGAGGGAGCCGTAGAGCATTTGCTTGTCTCCGCGGCAAAGCGTCAGCGAGATGATGTCATTCTGAGCGTCGATGGGCTTGGGCGCGTAGTAGCGGCCCGCATCGAAGAGCTTGCTGGCGGGGATGGTCGCCGAGGCGGTCGCGGCACCACCGGACCCCGCGACGCCAAGCTCGGCGAGAGTTCGCGCGCCAGGATAGCACCCCTCGGTCGTGAGTGCGTACGAACGACTCACGGGCCACAGGGACTTGCCTTCGAGCGTGACGCGGACGGTCAGGTTGTCACTGCGGTTCAACGCGATCGGATCGCCCTGCACGCCCGGGCGCATGTCGCGCCCGTTCCCGCTCACGGGCCCTTCGGCGACGAGGACGAGCGCGCCGCCGGCCTTGCCGGCTTCGAGCGAGATGGACTGCGTGAACGCAAGATCCCCGGCGACGGAGACGATCAGCAGGACGCCTGCGACGGCGGCCACGGTAAGGGGCGTGATGCCCATGCGAGACGCTGCCGGTGTGGGAGGATAAGGGTTGCCAAAAGGCAGACGGCAACGAGCGATGAAGCGGCCACCCCGCTATCGGGGCGCTATCGTTTCCTTTCCGCTGGACGAGGACGAAGGCGAGGACAAAGGCGAGGGGAGGTTCGAGGGCGAGGGTGAAGGCGAGGTCGACGGCCCTCCCTCGGACCTCGCCTTCCCCTCGCCTTCCCCTCGCCTTCCCCTCGCCTTCCCCTCGCCTTCGTCTCGCGTCCTCGACCTGGTCCTCAGAGGCCCATGTCGTGGAGCCGAAGCTCTTTCCTCTTGCGTTCGAGGAACTTGTAGACCGTGCCGTGCGCGGCGCCGGAGAGCAGCATCTCGACGGCCTCGCGCGCCTTCGCGACCTCGTCCACGTCGCCGATGATGCTCGCGGTCTTGCCGAGGATGCTCATCTCCACGCCGCACGACTCCTCGATGAAGCGGCGCGTCTTGCCGTGCGTGCCGATGATGCGCGCGCGGACGCGCTCGAGATCCTTCACGGCCTTGCCGACGTAGTCGGTGAGGTCGATGATATCAAGGTAGGTGTCGTCCTGGTAGAGGCGCATCGCGTGGTCGGGCGAGAAGCCGCGACCGATCGCGCGGATGACGTCTCGCGTCTTCAGGGTGAGGATCGGCTCGAACGCCTTGTCGTCGTTGAGCTCGACCTCGCCCGTCTCGCCGTCCACGTGGACGCGGCAGCCGCTACGAGCTTCGAGCTCCGCCTTGGTCTTCCCCTCCGGGCCGATGAGCGCCCCGACGCGGTTCTGCGGGATCTTGACGATGTGGACGACCATCTACGCTGCCTCCCCCTGGGGCGGCCTTATCCTATTTAGCGTCTCCTCCGCCGTGACGCGCTTGAGCCCTTGCCTGCGGAAGTATGCGGCGAGGTTCTTCGCGTCGCGCACGATGAGGTCGCGCGCCATCGGGTGCCGCGAGAGCACGCTCTGCGCGACGTCGATGACGACGGGCTCGTCGTCGACGTTCAGGATGTTGAACTCCGAGAAATCCCCGTGGATGAGCCCTCCCGCGTCTGCGCCCAACCGGTACTGCGCGCACACCGTCTCGTACCCTTCCTCCGCGCTCGCGAAGGGCACGTCGCGCAGGCGGGGGGCGGGCGTGCGGTCGCGGCCGATGAACTCCATGATGAGGACGTTCTGCCGCCACGCGATCGGATTGGGGACTCGCACGCCGGCCTCGAAGTAGCGCTGGAGATTCTTGTACTCCTTCTGCGCCCAGACGTAGACGATGTCGCGCCGGTTCGGCTTCACGTGGCCAAAGCGCGGGTCGCCCTCGATGTACGTCATGAAGGAGCGGAACGTCGCCGTGTTCGTGCGGTAGATCTTCACCGCGACGCTCTCGCCCTGCGGCGTCGTCGCATGGAAGACGTTCCCCTCCTTCCCGGTGGAGATCGGGTAGTCGAGCGTCTCGATGTAGCCATTCGAGATGAACTTGAACAGGATGAGCAGCGTGTTCTTGTCGAACACCTCGTCCAGGGTCTTGCGGTCCTCGTCGCTCTTGCGGCGAGCCGCGACCTTCCCCGCTTCGATGCGCCCGAGGACGAAGTCCTGCCAGTCGCCGGGCAGGTCCTCCACGTCGGTGAGCGCCTTCTCCACGGCTTCAGCGTCGAGCTCGAAGTCGTCGTCCTCGTCGTCGACCTCGGGAGCCGCGCTGCGGCGCGGCATGATCAGGGGCCGCCGCCGCTGGAGCCCTGGAAGACGTCGATCTGCTTGGGGATCATGTCCTTGCGGCTCAGGTACTCCGCCTGCGTCTTCGTGTAGCGCCAGACGACGTCGGCCTTGTCGTTCTGGAAGTCCCACGGCTTCACGATCACGAGGTCGCCCTCGCGGATCCACATGCGGCGCTTCATCTTGCCCGGGATGCGGGCGAGGCGCTTGACGCCGTCCTCGCACATGACCTCGAGGCGGCTGCCCCCGACGAGCGCATCGGCGATGCCAAAGAGTTCGCCCTCCTTCTTGTCGGGCATCTTCACCCGGAGGTTGCCGCCCTCTGCAGCCGCGGCTGCAGCGTCGGCGTCGAACTGTGCATCCGCCTTGCGATAATCGACCATCAGGGGACCTGGAGTCGCATACTCGGGGTTCCGTATATAAGCGTTCAGTGCTCGAAGCGCCGACGAAATGTGACCGTTCCCACCGGAGCGACCATGCGACATGTCGTCGCATCGCGTGCGATGAGCACGATGCGCCCTCGCGACGCTGCGCTCCTCGCGAGCGTCGCCGCGCTGTGGGGGTTCAACTTCGTCCCGATCCGTTGGGCGCTCGACGAGGTCCCTCCCTTCGCGCTCGCCGCGATGCGTTTCCTCCTCGCCGCCGTGCCGATGGTATTCTTCGTGCGCCGCCCCGCGATCCCCGCCCGGATCGTCATCGCGTACGGGCTCGCGATCGGCGTCGGCCAGTTCGGCCTCCTCTTCCTCGCGATCCGCCTTGGCATGCAGGCCGGGCTCGCGTCGCTCCTCATCCAGGTGCAGGTCTTCTTCACCATCGCGCTCGCGGCCGCGTCGCTGGGCGACCGCGTGACGCGCGCGCAGGTCGCGGGCGCGTGCCTCGCGGCGATCGGAGTCGCGGCGCTCGTGGGCGAGAAGGTCGGAAGCGGCGCGCGCTCGTCCGCGCTCGGGCTCCTCCTCCTTCTTGCGGCGGCGCTGAGCTGGGCCGCCGGCAACGTGCTCGCGAAGCACGCCGCCCGCGCCCACGACCGCGACGCGTTCGCGCTCGTGGTCTGGTCGAGCCTCGCGCCACCGATCCCGCTCGCGATCCTCTCCTACGCCACCGAGGGCGGCCTCTCGCCCCTCGCCGCGCTCGCGCACGCGAGCTGGGTCGCCTGGGCGAGCATCGTCTTCATGGCGGCCGCCGCGACGCTGTGGGGCTTCGCGGTGTGGAACCGGATGCTCGACCGCTACTCCGCTGGCGCCGTGACGCCTTTCGCGCTCCTCGTGCCCGTCGCAGGGATCGCAAGCGCGACGCTCCTCCTGCGCGAGCCGCTGAGCGTCGTCGAGGTCGCGAGCGCGCTCGTCATCCTCGCGGGGCTCGCTGTCGCGCTCCTCTGGCGGCCTACGACGAGAGCGCCGACTCCAGCGCGCGCGTGAGCGACGCCGCATCGTCGTAGAGCACGAGCCGCTGCCAGGGCGACGGATTGCCCGCGACCATGGCCGCGAGCTGCGCGCGCGCGTCGCGTCGGCACGTGAGCACCGCGAGCCGGCCTCGCGCGAGGAACCACGCGAGGCACCAGCCGACGCCTGCGTCGGGCGCGCTCACGTCGGCCACGAGCATCTCGGCGTCCATCATGCGGTCGACGCTCTGCAGGAACCGCTCGCGCTCCGATGCCTGGAGCCCCGCGCGCGCCGGCGGCACGTCGGGCAGCAGCCCGTGGCGCGCGCCGGCCACTCCCCGCAGCGCGGCGTCCACCTCGGGCGGCAACCCTGCGTCGGGCAGGGCCAGGAAGATGCGCATGTCGGATCATGCGAGGCCTCACATTGGTTTCACTCTGTCGCGGTCCGCACACGAAGCCACGGAGGTCCACGGAGAGTTGGGCAATCCAATGGGGACAATGGTCTTGTCCTCAACCGCGTTAGTACTGGTCGTGCCAGTTCCCCCGATGCGACGAGGGGATATTCCCGATGAGCTGAACCGCATTTCGGGGCACGTCCTCGATGGCGCCATCGAAGTCCATCGCACTCTGGGACGCGAGCTCAGCGAGAGTACCTATCAAGTATGTCTGAAGCATGAGCTGGAGTTGCGCGGCTTCCGGGTCGAGATGGAACGCCGACTACCGCTCGTCTACAAAGACCTCCTCGTTCCTGACGCCTATCGCGCTGACCTTCTCGTCGAGGACAAGGTCATTGTCGAGCTGAAGTGTGTCGAGAAGCTGTTACCGGCGCACGAAGCGCAACTGATGAATTATCTCCACTCGAGTGGGTGTCGCCTTGGAATGATCTTGAACTTCAGGGCTCCGTTGATCAAGGAAGATTTCCGGCGACGAGTCCTCTGAATCTCCGTGGCCCTCCGTGGCTTCGTCTTCAGCGCGACAGCAGCGCGTCCCCGCACTCGGCGGCCGACATCCGCGCCCCCTTCGCCGCGAGCTCGACCGCGCGCGCATTCACCTGTGTGGGCACGCCGAGCGCGCGCCCGCGGCGCACGACCTCGCCGTTCAACCACTCGGTCTCGAGCGACCGGCCGCGCTCCATGCTCTGCCACGTGGAGCCGTAGGCGGGCGTCTTGCCGAGGACCTGGCGCACACGGCGCG
>DATLCC010000101.1:0-3625 GCA_035526585.1 Thermoplasmatota archaeon
CGAATTCCATCCCGCGGTGGGCAAGCTCATCGAGATGAGCATCAAGGCCTGCCGTGCGCGCGGCGTGCAGACCAGCATCTGCGGCCAGGCCGGGAGCAGCCCCAAGTTCGTGGAGAAGCTCATCGGCTGGGGCATCACGTCGGTGAGCGCCAACATCGATGCGGTGAGCCGCGTGCGCGAGACCGTCGCGCGCACGGAGCAGCGCATGATCATGGACCGCGTGCGAGAAGGGCCCGACGCCCGGCACCTGCGCGAGTAGCCGTGTCTGAGGGCAACAAGGCTCCGCGGGTCCGCACGGCCGCGATGTCCGCAGAGGGCCCTTCTCTCGCGGACGTCGCGATCAAACTCGTAACCAAATGGTTACGCACTTTCTGGGCGTGAAGCGAATAGGCTCTCAGCAGCATCCCGAAGCGTGCGACCCGAGAACGCTTAAGCGGACCCTGAGCTTCGTTCGGCGCGGGAGGCAATCGCCTGCGTCCGGTCATCTGGGGTCTTAGTCTCATCGCTCTTCTCTTCGTGGTCGCTGGCACGGCCTCGGCCACGCACTTCCGCTACGGCACGCTCTCCTGGGAGCCCACCGAGAACGCGAACGAGGTCCTCTTCACCGGCGGCCAGGCGTGGCGCGCGTCGGCCTTCGGGAGCCCGAGCGTCGGCCAGGTCGTCGGCGGAGAAGGCTGCATCCAGATGGGCGACGGCGTCTGCGAGCCCTTCTGGCTCCTCGTGAACAGCCGGAGCACCGTGAACGACTACTTCTCGGGCACGTTCGTGCGCTCCGACGGCACGAACGGCATCCTCCACACGTACCCCGCGGCCAACAACAACGGCGCGCCCTGGGCCGTCTCCTGGGGGAGCTGCTGCCGCATCAGCGCGCACTCCTCGGGCAACTTCCACGTCAACAACCCCGATGCCTCCGAGCAGCTCCTGACCTCCGTCGACCTCGCGCCGCCCTCGAACGCCGCGCCGCGCAGCACGCTGCCCCCGATCAACGCGTGCCCGCGCGAGGCGTTCTGCACGATCCCCATCCCCTCGGCCGACCGGGACGACGACGCGCTCACCTTCCGCCTCTCCAGCGCCTCCGAGGCGGGCGGCATCTCGCAGCCCTTTTCCTCCACGCCCGCGGAGGTCCACCCGACGACGGGCCTCTACACGTGGGACACGCACGGCGCGATCGTCGGCGGCGCGAGCGAGCACACGCTCTACAGCACGCAGGTCATGATCGGCGACGGACGCACCGAGACGCCGCTCGACTTCTTCATCGAGATCCTGCCCGACGGCGTCTCGCCCCCATACTGGGTGATGCCGCCGACGCCGTGCGGAGAGACGCTCTTCGCGTCGGCCGACTCCGAGCTCACGTTCGACGTGCGCGCGCAGAGCGACGACCCGATCCGCGTCGTGAGCGTGAGCCACCTGGGCCTCCCCGCGGGCGCGACCTTCCCCACCGTCACCGCCGGAAACCCGGCCTCCGGCGTCTTCACGTGGATACCCACGCAGATGCAGGCCGGCAACTGGCTCGTCGTCTTCGCCGCTGAGGACGACCTGGGCTATCCGGCGCCCGCGTGCCCCGTGAACATCCACGTGAACATCCACCCGCCTCCCACCTTCACCGTGCCCGTGACGTGCGTCGGCGCGGCGCCGCTCCTGGGCACGGAGGGCTTCCCGCTCTCCTTCCCGCTCGTCGCGAACACGTCGAACCTCACGCGCACCGTGACCATCACGCTCGCGTCGGGTCCGGCCGGCCTCGGGCTCGCGTCGAGCTTTGCGGGCAACCCCGCGAGCGCGACGGCCACCTGGCCCAGCCCCGTCGCGGGCCACTGGAGCGCGCTCTTCCGCGCGACCGACGACTTCGGCATCAAGGCCTCGTGCGTCGTGCCCATCGACGTGAGCGGCCCGCCCGTCGCCGACGCGGGTCCCGACACGTGCGCGCTCCTCGGGGCCGACGTCGTCTTCGACGGGACCGCGAGCGCGATGCCCTTCGGCATCGGCAGCATCGCGAGCTACGTCTGGACGTTCCCGAACGGCACGACCGCGAGCGGCGCGCTCGTCACGCGGCGCCTCGGCGACCTCTCCGAGGTCGGCACGTTCGCGACGACGCTCACCGTCACGAGCGCCGACGGCCTCGTGGGCACGGACACGGTCGACATCACGCTCGTCGACACGTTCGACGCGGCCGTCGCGATGACGCAGGCTGATTACACGCCCTTCCAGCGCCCCGCGGGCCTCGCGAGCGCCGCCGGCTGCGCGCGCCCAGCGCAGGGCGCGGCGGTCCAGCTCAGCGTCGTCTACACGACCGGCGACGCGGCGCTCGACGCGCAGCTCGCGGACCTCCTCGGCGAGCCCGGCCGCCCGATCCTCGTCTGGGAGGGCGCGGGCGTGCTCAACGCCACCGGCGAGCTCGCGTTCCAGGTGCCTTTCAGCGTGGCGGAGCGCTTCGGCCTCCCCCTCGGGCTCGCGGACCCGCTCTCGACCTTCCTCGTCCTGCAGGGCCACTACGAGGTGCGCGCCCACATGAGCATGAACGGCGGCGCGCACGGCGACGCGGACACGACGTTCCGCGTGATCCTCGATCCGCAGTTCCCCTTCGACGAGCCGCCTGCGCTCGTGATCTCGACCGGGAGGGATGAGGAATGAAGCTCGCGATCCTTTTGGCCGCGCTCCTCTGCGTCGCGCCGCTCACCGCGGCCGTCGCGCCTCCGCCCACCGAGCAGGCCGACTCCGACGGCGGGCGCTCGCTCAACGCGTTCATCGACGACGGCAACGGCGGCGTGTGGCGCGAGTTCCCCGCGAGCGACGCGGGCATCGCCGCGTTCACGGACGCGCTCAACGGCCGCTCGATCGATGCGGTCGCCTACTCGCAGGACGTGAAGGGCGCCGGAGCGTACCTCCACAGCTGGACGGGCGACGACGGCACGCCCTTCGTCACGGTGGGCGCCTACGTCGTCTCCGCGACGCAGGGCAAGATCAGGCTCCCCTTCGCGATCGTCGAGAACGTGACGGACCTCGGCGAGCTCTCGATGCTCGCGGCGAGCGTCGTCGCGGACGATGCGATGCCGATCGCGGCGGAATCGTTCCCGCACGTGTACGGCCTCGTGGCGCCAGACGTCCTCCTTTCCGGGATCCTCGGCGGCGTCGGCCTGGTCCTCGTGGGCGAGCTCGCGCTCACGGCCGTCGCGAACGTCGCGTCGATCGACGGCGGGGAAGGCGCCGCGAACCTGCCGCCCGAAGCATATCCCATCCTGGAGAAAGCGTCGTGGTCCATGATCCAGATGGGGTTCGCGTTCGTCTTCGGCCAGTTCGGCCTCGGCGGCACGTACATCGACAACGCCCCCGAGAACCTCACCTACGACTGGAGCGACCGCCCCGAGGTCCGCATCTGGGTCGCGCGCAAGAGCGCCGCCGGCCACGACGTATGGACCGGCGTGGCGATCTCGCGCACCGGCGCCCACGAAGGCGACGGCGTCTCCGATTTCACTGCGTGGAAGCGGATCTCCGTCGGCCCCGTGGCACGCGTAGACGGCGCGATCGCCGCGCCCGCGGCCGCGTACGCGCGCGCCGACGTCTCGCGCCACTACGAGGACAACGCGGATGGCGACGGGCCTACCGCCATCGAGAACCACTACATCCTCAC
>DATLCC010000102.1:0-69386 GCA_035526585.1 Thermoplasmatota archaeon
GCTGCCGTCCTCGTCGAACACCTCGACCTCGACCGTCGCGTTGCCGCGGCTGTCCAGGATCTTGCGGAAGAAGACTTGCTCGATCGCACCCATGCTCGCGCGCACGCGCGCTCGCATGTGTTAAGCCTTCGGCACCACGACTTGGGCGCGCGTGGCACCACATGTCACAACGCGGACGCGCCGGGCCTCAAATAGGCCTCCGGCCCATCGTCGCGCGATGAAGCATGGGAGGCGCCACGACAAGCTCAAGGAGGGCGTCTACCGCGACCTTTTCCGGCGCCGCGCAGAAGGCTACGCATCCGACTACCGGCCGATGCCTGTAGCCGAGCCTGAGGATCCCAAGGCGCTTCCTGAACCCGCAAGTGAGATCGAACTGCGGCTGCGCGGCAAGGCGAAGAAGGGCATCGAGCGGGCTCTCCGCGATGAAAGCCGATCAGAATGAACCGCTCGCCCGCTACGCCGGCTCGAGAGCGATCTTTTCTGTGGAAAAGATCGCGCGACGGCTGGCAAGGATGGGGGGACGAGGTTGGGCCCTGACAACGCGAGGACCCGATTTCCATTTCCGACAACGCGACTCGACGTTGACTTCCCTTCTTTCACCGTCACCCCCATCCTTGCGCCGTTGGGCGCGGAATTTCCCGCAGAAAATTTCGCGCAGACATTCGCGAAGCATCATGAGGTCGCGTCGCGAGCATCGCCGGCTATCGCCCAGCAACGCCCAAATAGGGGAACCCTCATCGGGCGCTTCTCCACACGATGGGTTCGTGGGGTAGCTTGGTAACCTTGGTGGTTCGGGACCACTAGCCTCCGGTTCAAATCCGGACGAACCCACTGTTCGACCCAGCTGCGGCTGGGTCGAAAAGTGGGTTCGTCCTCCCGCGACGGACCGCGCACGCCAAGGCGCGCGCTCGCCTGCGGGCGTCCGTCGCGATCCGGACGAACCCGCCGCCGCGCCGGCTTCCCCGGCGCCCTTTGCGATGCGTAACCCTTTGGTTACGCACTCTGCAGCGCCGCCCTCACGCGCTCCGGGAGCGGCTTCTTCTGCTGCGTCGCGTAGTCGTACGCGACCTGCACGCTCTCCCCCTCGGCGACGAGCCGCCCCGACGTCCTCTCGCGGATCGTGTAGGTGAGGGCGAAGCTCGACGCCCCGATGCGGCCGGGCGACACCTCGACGACGAGCGTCTCGCCCAGCGACGCGGCGCTGCGGAAATCGACGCTCGTGCGCGCGAGGATGATGTCGAGCGCCTGAGGATCGCGCGCGCCCTGGAGCGCGAGGTACGCACGCGTGCGCGCCGACTCGAAGTACGTCAGATACACGGCGTTGTTCACGTGGCCCGCGGCGTCGAGGTCGCGCCATTCGACCTGCACCTCGTGCCGGTACGGCCATGTCGGCGATCGTTCCACGGGCGCGCAGCGCGCCGCCTGCGGAAAGCCTGTCGCATCCTTGAGGCTGCGACGGCGAAATCTAGAGGACGATGGGGCGCAAGTGCGAACGCGGCCCGGGGACTGCGGCCCTCCTCCCCCCAACCGTTCGCCGCAGGACCCGAGGTTCCCACGCGTCCCGGGGACGCCCGCCTTCTGCGGGCGTTCCCCGGGCAAATGCTGCTCGAGCGCGCCTACCGGCGCGGCGGCGGCGGCCCGCGCCGGATCGCGACCTCGACACCGCGCTCGCGTCCGAGCGTCTTCACGAGGACGTCGTCGTGGCTCTCGCCCGACGTGCTGCCGATCTCGCTCTCCATGCCCAGCGCGCGCTCCTGGATCCCGTCCATGCGCTATTCTCTTGCGCGCCCTCGCGGAAGGCGCACGTGGCCCGCGCCTCGATGCGGGCGCAGGTGAAGGGCTTTAGCCTCCGCCAGGCGTGCAAGCGGCGGCATGCGCGGCTGGATCACGGGTTCGACCGTCCACCAGCACGCGAGATCCCCCTTCGCCGTCTGGTGCGACGCGCACGCGCCTCCCGACGCGCGCGACCCGGAGAACGAGTTCCAGGAGCTCCTCCTGCGCCAGGGCCGCGAGCACGAGGCGCGCGTCGTCGCGGCCCGCTACCCCGGCCTCGCGCCCCTCGATGCCTCGAGCGAGAGGGAGGCGTTCGGCCTCGCGCTCGACGCGATGCGCGCGGGCGCGCCCGTCCTCCTCCAGGCGCCCCTCCTCCTTCCCAGCGCGCAGCTCGGGGGGCGCGCCGACGTGCTGCTGCGCGACGAGAGCGCGCCCTCGATCTTCGGGAGCTATCATTATCGCGTCTTGGAGATCAAGCGCGCGCGCAACCTCAAGGCCGCGCACAGGCTCCAGGGCGCCTTCTACACGCACGTGCTCGGGCGCATCCAGCAGCGCGTGCCGCGCACGTTCACGCTCGTGAACGCCGATGGCGCGGAGACGCTCTTCGAGCATGACGAGCGCGAGATCGAGGCCGTGATCGAGGAGATCCGCGCGATCCGGGCCGGGCGGCCCGTCGCGCCCGCCTACGGCGAGGGGCTCTGGCCGTGGGAGTCGTTCAACGACCGCAAGGCGGTCGAGGCGGACGACGTCTCGCTCGTGGATGGCGTCGGTCCCGCAGTGCGAGGAAGCCTCGTGGCGGCCGGCCTCGCCACGGTCCGCGCGCTCGCCGCCGCGCGCGAGGAGCACCTGCAGGGGATCCGCGGCGTGGGCCAGGTGCGCCGCCGCAAGCTCCCCGTCGCCGCGGGCGCGCTCGTGTCGAGGACGCACGTGCGGATCGGCGACGTGCGCCTGCCCGAGACGCCGATCGAGGTGTTCTTCGACCTCGAGGGGACGAGCGAGCTCGTCGAGGACGAGGTGGATCCGATCGACTACCTCGTCGGGTGCCTGGAGCGCCGCGACGGGGAGGAACGATATCACAGCTTCGTCGCGCACACGCTGGATGGCGAGGAGCGGATGCTGCGCGACTTCGTCTCGTGGCTCGCGGAGCGCCCCCAGGCCATCCTCTTCCACTGGCACCATTACGAGGCGACGCACATGCGCACGATGTGCGAGCGCTACCAGATGATGGAGGCGTGGCGCGAGCTCATCCAGCCGCGCCTGCGCGACCTGCACAAGGACGCGACGGCCGCGTTCGCCTTCCCGACCTACGGGACGAGCCTCAAGAAGATCGCGCCCTACCTCGGCTTCCACTGGCAGCACGCGGACGTGAACGCGATGCAGAGCATCGCCTATTACCTCGACTACGTGCGCGATCCGGTGGGCCAGGCGGGGAAGCTGCAGAAGGTCCTGGACTACAACGAGGACGACTGTCGCGCGACGCGCGTCGTCAAGGACTGGCTTGTCGCGCAGGGCCCCTCGATCCCGTCCTGATCCTCCGCACAAACCTTAGGACGCCCTCCGTCGCTCGCCACGCGTGCGCGCCACGCTCCTCCTCGCCCCGCTCCTCCTTGTTGCAGGCTGCAACGGCGCGCCGGCCGCCAAGGAAGGTTGGAGCTATTTCGCCAGCGCCGGCGACTCGGAGCGCGCGCTCGCCACCGCGCCCGCGTTCAACGACTCGCGCGCGCTCGACGCAAGCGACGGCGCGAGCGTGCTCCGCGGCGCGTGGGACGGCCCGTTGGAGGCGGCGCAGCCCTTGACGCTCGCGTTCAACGGCAGCGTCCCGATGCGGATGGAGTTCAGCGCGCGCGACGCGAGCGGGGCGTCGACGCACGGCGTCTGCAACTGGCCCGCGGACGCGCAGGAGGAGAAGCCCGTGGGGATCGCGCGCGTGCTCATGCGCTCGACGAACGAGACGTGCGAGATGCGCATCACGCCGACGCTGCGCCTTGCCGCCGACGAAGGCACGTTCGAGTGGGAGGCCCGCGCCCGCGACGCCAACGCGACGGCCTGGACGCTCCGGGTGACGGCCGCGCGCGGCTGAGGGCCCCCCAGCGGAAACGCCAAGGTGGGGGCGCGGGATGCGGGCCGCGATGCCCCGCCTCGCCTCGCCCCTCACCCCTGGCGCCACGAAGATCCTTCTCCTGGGCTCGGGCGAGCTCGGGAAGGAGGTCGCGATCGAGGCGATGCGCCTGGGCGCGGAGGTCGTCGCGTGCGACCGGTACGCGAACGCGCCCGCGATGCAGGTCGCGCACCGATCGCACGTCTTCTCGATGCTCGATGGGGACGCGATCCGACGCGTCGTCGAGCTGGAGAAGCCCTCCTTCATCGTGCCCGAGATCGAGGCCATCGCGACGCAGACGCTGGTCGAGCTCGAGAAGGAAGGGTGGCACGTGGTCCCGACCGCGCGCGCCGCGCGCCTTACGATGGACCGCGAGGGGATCAGGCGCCTCGCGGCGGAGGAGCTGGGGCTCCCGACGTCGAGCTATCATTTCGCCTCGAGCTTCGATGAGCTCCTCGCCGGCGCCCGGAAGGTAGGCTTCCCGTGCGTCATCAAGCCCACGATGTCGTCGAGCGGGAAGGGGCAGAGCGTCGCCCGGAGCGAGGCCGACCTCCCGCGCGCGTGGGAGTACGCGCAGAGCGGCACTCGCGCGAAGACCGGCCGCGTCATCGTGGAGGGCTTCGTCCGCTTCGACTACGAGATCACGCTCCTCACCGTGCGCCACGCCGAGGGGACGAGCTTCTGCGAGCCCATCGGCCACATCCAGGTGGATGGCGACTACCGCGAGAGCTGGCAGCCGCACCCCATGTCGCCAGGCGCGCACGCTCGCTCGCAGGAGATCGCGCGCAAGGTGACGGATGCGCTGGGCGGGCGGGGCGTCTTCGGCGTGGAGCTCTTCGTCCGTGGCGACGACGTCTGGTTCAGCGAGGTCTCGCCGCGCCCGCACGACACGGGCATGGTCACGCTCTGCTCGCAGACCATGAGCGAGTTCGAGCTCCACGTGCGCGCGATCCTCGGTCTCCCGATCCCGCAGATCGAGTGCCGCCCGGGGGCGAGCGCCGCCGTCCTCTCGGAGATCGAGACCGACCGCCCCGCGATCGAGGGCGTCGCGGACGCGCTGCGCGAGCCAGGCACGTGGGTGCGCGTGTTCGGCAAGCCCGTCGCGCACAAGAAGCGCCGCATGGCGGTGGCGCTCGCCACCGCGGCGAGCGTCGACGAGGCCCGGCGCAAGGCCGTGGCGGCCGCGAAGATCGTCCGCGTCGTACAAGCGCCGTAAGCCCCGCCGTATCCACCGCCAGTAGACGACACGCTTTTCCGGCTCCCGCCAGTCCTCCCAGACGCGTGAACCCGGAGCTGCGTCAGAGGACCGAAGGCATCCCGCAGCCAAGCGCGGACCCGCTCGAGATGCTGGGCATGGGCCGCTGGGAAGCGGATCCCAGCATGGTGCGCTTCCACGCCGTGGGTCCAGGCGCAGAGCGGATCCTCGGCATCCCCGCAGAGCGTTGGCTCGACGAGCCGGGCCTCTGGCTCGCGCGCGTGCACCCGCTGGATCGCGCCGCGGTCCTCCGCGATCGCGCCTCGCACCGCGACCACGTCGTCGACTACCGCCTCGTGGCGGGCGACGGGCGCACCGTCTGGGTGCGCGAGGCCGTCTCGTTCGCGCGCGGAGCGGATGGCGTCGTCTCGCGCCTCCACGGCGTCTTCCACGACGTCTCCTCCGAGCGACGCAACGCCGCGCGCCTCGCCGCGCAGGCCGGTCTCTCCACGCTCCTCGCCGGCGCCGACCGGATCGAAGAGATCGCCGTCGACATCCTGCGCACCATCGGCGAGGCCCTGGGCTACGAGCTGGGCAGCTTCTGGAAGCTTGACGAGCCCTCCGCCTGTCTGCGCTGCGAAGCCGTCTGGGTCGCGCCGCACATCCGCGCGGTCTCGTTCGAGTCGCAGACGCGCGCGGCGACGGTCGCCCCCGGCGAAGGGCTTCCCGGCCGCGTCCTGCAGACGGGGCGCGCCATGTGGGTCACGGACGTCACGCGCGAGAGCGGCTTCCCGCGCGCCGAGGTCGCCGCGCGCGAGGGGCTCCGCGCCGGCGTCGCGGTGCCGATCGGGCGCGGGGGTCGCACCTACGGCGTCCTCGAGCTCTTCACGCGGGACGTGCGCGCGCCCGACGAGGCGCTCGTCTCGATCCTCGAAAGCCTCGGGACCCAGCTCGCCCAGGCCATGGAGCGCCGGCTCGCCGAGGCCCACGCGCGCGACCTGGGCGTGCGCCGCGCCGCGATCCTCGAGGCGGCGCTCGACGCGATCGTCGCGATGGACGCCACCGGGCGCGTCCTCGAGTGGAACCCCGCCGCGGAGCGCACGTTCGGCTACGCGCGCGACGAGGTCGTCGGGCGCTCCCTCGTCGAGCTCATCGTCGCGCCGCAGCATCGGGAAGGCTCCCTCCTCGCGCGCCAGCTCCAGGGGAGCCAAGGGCGCAGGCTGGGCGAGCGCCTGGAGCTCGTCGCGATGCGCAAGGACGGGACGAGCTTCCCCGTCGAGCTCGCGATCGTGCGCATCCCCGTCGACGGGCCCGCGCTTTACACCGGTCATTTCCGCGACATCAGCGCGCGCCAGGCGTCCTTCGACGCGCTGCGCGAGAGCGAGTCGCGCTATCGTTTCCTCGCCGACAGCATCCCGCAGCAGGTGTGGACGACGCTCCCGGCCGGGACCTTCGAGTACGCGAACGCCCGCGCGACGGAGTACCTCGGCGTCGAGGGGACGAAGGGTGGCTGGGACGCGATCGCGCACCCGCAGGACCTGCCGCGGATGCACGAGGCGTGGGGCGCGGCGCGCGCGAGCGGAGAGGCCTTCGAGATCGAGATGCGCCTGCGTCGGCGCACCGGCGAGCACCGCTGGCACCTCGTGCGCGCCTCGCCCCTCAAGGACGACGCGGGACGCGTGCTGCGCTGGTTTGGCAGCTCGACCGACATCGAGGAGAAGAAGCGCCAGGAGCAGCGCCTCGCCGATCTCCTCGCGGAGGTGGACCAGCAGCGCCGCCGCCTGGACAACATCGTGGCGTCGGTCCCCGGCGTCGTCTGGGAGGCGTGGGGCCAGCCCGACGCGCAGGCGCAGCGCATCGACTTCGTGAGCGACCACGTGGAGGCGATGCTGGGCTACTCGACGCAGGAATGGCTCTCGACGCCCAACTTCTGGCTCACGATCGTCCACCCCGACGACCGGGCGGACGCGGCGGCGCGTTCGCGCGCGGCGTTCGAATCGGGCGAAGGCTCGTCGCAGCAGTTCCGCTGGCGCCGCAAGGACGGCTCCTACGTGTGGGTGCAGGCGTGGAACGTGATCGTGAAGGACGGTCTTGGTCGCCCGATCGGCATGCGCGGCGTGACGCTCGACGTCTCGAAGCTCAAGGAGACGGAGGAGGCGCTGCGGGCGAGCGTGAAGGAGCTCGACCAGTTCGCCTACGTCACCTCGCACGACCTCAAGGCGCCGCTGCGGGGCATCGCGAACCTCTCGCGCTGGATCGAGGAGGACCTCGGCGCCGCCATCACGCCCGACTCCCGCGCGCACCTCGATCTGTTGCGCGGGCGCGTGCAGCGCATGGAGTCGCTCATCGACGCGATCCTCGCCTACTCCCGCGTCGGCCGGGTGAAGGCGAAGCCGGAGCGCGTCGAGGTGTCGAAGCTCCTCGCGGAGACGATCGACCTCCTCGCGCCGCCGGACGGGTTCCGCGTCGAGGTCGCGACGCCGATGCCCACCCTCACCACGGAGCGCCTGCGCCTGCAGCAGGTCTTCATGAACCTCATCGGCAACGCCATCAAGCATCACCCCGACAAGGCGCGCGGCCGCGTCGAGGTGCGCGCCGTCGAGCACGGGCGCATGTGGCGCTTCAGCGTCGCGGACAATGGCGCGGGCATCGCTCCGCGATATCACGACAAGATCTTCGTCATCTTCCAGACGCTCGAGGCGCGCGACAAGGTCGAAGGCACCGGCATCGGCCTCGCGCTCGTGAAGAAGATCGTCGAAGGCAATGGCGGCACGATCGCGGTCGACTCGGACGTCGGCCGTGGCGCGGCCTTCCAGTTCACCTGGCCCAAGTGAGGACACACCATGGAACCCCAGAAGATGGTCAACATCCTCCTCGTCGAGGACGACGAGGTCGACGTGATGAACGTGCGTCGCGCGTTCAAGAAGAACAACGTGATGAACCCGCTCTTCGTGGCCTCGAACGGCCTCGAAGCGTTGGAGCTCCTGCGCTCGAACGGCAAGCCCGCGCAGGTCCCCAAGGACCGGCGGCTCGTCCTCCTCGACCTCAACATGCCCAAGATGGGCGGGATCGAGTTCCTGCGCGAGCTGCGCGGCGACTCGGACCTGCGCTCGACCCCCGTCGTCGTGCTCACCACGTCGAACGAGGAGCGGGACCGCATCGAGGCGTACGACCTGAACGTCGCCGGCTACATCCTGAAGCCCGTCACGCTCACGAGCTTCATGGAGACGATGGCCACGCTCAATCGGTATTGGATGCTCAGCGAATTCCCATGACCAAGCTCCGGGTGCTCGTCGTCGACGATGACCTCGTCGATCGACTGTCGGTCCGCCGCGCGCTGCGCACGGCGGGGTTCGAGGCCGAGGTGGATGACGCCGAGTGCCGCGTCGACGCGCTCGCGAAGCTGAGCTCCGGCGAGTACGACTGCACCTTCCTCGACTTCCTGCTGCCCGATGGCAACGGCCTCGACGTGATCCGTGAGGCGCGCGAGGCCGGCGTGCGCTCGCCCATCATCGTCCTCACGGGCCAGGGGGACGAGCGCACCGCGGTGGAGCTCATGAAGGCGGGCGCCGCGGATTACCTGCCGAAGTCGGAGGTCTCGCCCGAGCGCCTGACCCACGCGCTCCACAACGCGATCCGCCTCTACCACGCCGAGCGCTCGGCGCACGCGGCGGAGCGCGAGCGCTCGCGCGCGTTGAAGCTCGAGCGCCACGCGCGCGAGGAGGCCGTGGCCGCGCAGCGGCGCCTCGCGTTCCTCGCCGAGGCGAGCGCGATCGTCTCCGCGTCGCTCGATTACCAGGAGACGCTGGAGAACGTCGCCCGCATCTGCGTGCCGGAGCTCGCCGAATGGTGCCTGCTCGACCTCGTCGAGGCGGGCGGGGGCCACGAGCGCGTCGCGGTCGCGCACGCAGACACGGCGCACGCGCCCATCGCGGCGAGGCTGCGCCGGCGGTACGAGGCGCGGCTGGACGCGACGTACGGCGTGACGCGCGTCATCGCGACGGGGCGCTCGGAGATCATGCGCGAGGTGCCCGACTGGGTCCTCGTGGAGCTCGCGAACGACGGGGACCACCTGGACGCCTTGCGCGAGATCGGGGCGAAGAGCGTGATGACGGTCCCGCTCGTCGCGCGCGGGCGGACGCTGGGCGCGATGAGCTTCCTCTCGAAGGCGCCTGCGCGCTACGGGCTCGACGACCTCACCTTCGCCGAGGAGATCGCGCGCCGCGCGGCGCTCGCCGTCGACAACGCGCGCCTCTACGACGAGGTGCGACGCGCGGAATCGCGCCTGCGCCAGCAGCTCGATCTCACGACGGCGATCACGGGCAGCCTCGCGGAGGGCGTGCTCGCGGTGGACCGCGACGGGCGTTTCACGTTCGCGAACGCGGCCGCCGAGAGCATCCTCGGCCTTCGCGGCGGCGCGCTCCTGGGGCGCGAGGTCGACCGCGTGCTCGCGCCCGGGCGACGCAACGCCATCATGGACGCCATCTTCGCCGGAGGCGTCCTCCACGCCGAGGACGATGCGTTCGTGCGCGAGGACGGCCGCCTCGTGCCCGTCTCGTTCGCGGCGTCGCCGCTCTTCGCGGAGGACAAGGTGTGCGGCGCGGTGCTCGCGTTCCACGACATCACCGAGCGCAAGCGCGCGCAGGCCGAGATCGAGGCGTCGCGCCGCCAGCTCGTGCAGACGGAGAAGCTCTCGGCGCTGGGCACGTTGATCTCGGGCGTCGCGCACGAGCTGCGCACGCCGCTCACGTATCTGACGAACAACATGTTCCTTCTCCAGGCGCGACTCGACGCCGCCGCGAAAGCGGACCCGAGCCTCGCGCCGCTCGTGGCCGACGCGCGGCGCTTCTCGGCCTCGGCGCTCGAAGGCGCGGATCGCATCAACGCGCTCGTGCGCGACCTGCGCCCCTTCGCGAAGACCGACACGGGACGGCGCGTCGAGGCGGGCCTGCACGAGGTCGTGGAGGGCGCCGTCGACCTCTTCCGAGCGACGCAGCGCGGGCGCGTCGAGGTCGTGGCGGACCTCGCGCCGACGCGCCCGATCCCCCTGGATCGGGGCCAGGTGCAGCGCGTCGTCCTGAACCTCCTCCTCAACGGATCGGAGGCGATGCCCAAGGGCGGCCGCGTGCGCGTCGCGACGCGCGACGCCGCGGACGGAGCCGAGGTCGAGGTCGAGGACGAGGGGATCGGCATGACGCCCGAGGTCGAGGAGCGCATGTTCGACCCGTTCTTCACGACGAAGCCCGAGGGGACCGGCTTGGGCCTCGCCATCACCCGCCGGATCGTGGAGGCGCACGGGGGCACGCTGCGCTATAGCACCGCGCCGGGCCGCGGCACGATCTTCATCGTCAGGCTGCCCGCCGGGCAACCGGGCGCGGGCATCCCCGTCCTCGCCGACGCTCCGCGCGCGATGAGCACCCATCCGGGAACCACCTCCTGAGGTGGTCCGATGGACTTCTTGCCGGCGCAGCCCAAGTGGCGCCTCCGATGGCATCGCTTCGCGCGGGACTTCTCCTGTCTCCCCTCTGCTTCACCTGCGGGCGCCCGGGCGAAGCGTGCGCCTGCGGCTTCGGCCACGGCCGCCGCGGGCACACCGAAGGCGCGCTGAGCTGAAGGCGCCTCAGCTACGTGGCGCGCGCCGGCGCCCGCTTCGTCCCTTCCTTCTCCGGCTCTCCCTGCTCCTGCGCGACGGCCTCGCGTAGCGGGCGCGCGTCGCGCGACTCGCGCACACGGGAGCCGTACCGGTTCGCGTACACCTGCGTGAGCTCCGCGCCAAAGAACAGGATCATGCCCGAGTAGTAGACCCACACGAGGATGACGAGCATCGCGCCCGCGGCGCCGTAGCGCGACGAGAGCGGGCCCGCGCCCAGGTAGTACCCGATCGCGATCTGGCCCACGACGAAGAGGAGCGCCGTGACGAAGCCGCCGACGAACACGTCGCGCCATGCGACGCGCGCGTCGGGCAGGAGCTTGAACGTCGCGGCGAAGACGATCGTGACGACCGCGAGGGACACGAGGACGTTCGCGACGAGCAGGAGCGCCCCCGCTCCGGGGAACGCGGCGACCAGGTAGTCTCCCATCGCGGCGAGGCCCGCGCTCATGAGGAGCGACACGAGGAGCAGGAAGCCCGTGCCCATGACGCCCACGAAGCTCAGGAAGTTCTTGCGCAGGGCGACGTGCACCTTCGCCCGGAACCCCACGGGCTTCTTGGCCTCGACCTCCCAGATGCGGTTGAGCGCCTCCTTCATCTGCGCGAACACCGCGCCCGCGGAGAGGAGAAGGAGCGCGCCGCCCATGATCGTGCCGACGATGCCGACGCGCTCGCGGTCGGCGCCCGCGAGGAGCGCCGCGATCCCTTCGCTGCCCGTGGCGCCGAGCATCTTCGTGAGCTGCCCCATGACGGCGCCGCGCGCGGCCTCCGCGCCGAAGGCGAGCGCCGCGACGCCGATCGCGAGCACGAGGAGCGGCCCGAGCGCGAAGAGCGTGTAGTACGCGAGCGCGGCCGCCTGCTTGGGGCACTTGTCCTCGAAGAACTCGCGCGTCGCTGCGCGCAGCAGGTCGAACGAGGCGCGCGGGCCTCCGCGGAAGCGCTCGCGTCGCGCGTCGTCGCGCGCGCGGGGCTCGTGCGAGGCCTTCTCCTTGGGCATCCCTCGAAGGGTCGCGATGCGAAGTATGTCGGCGTTCTGGCCGGTCCGTCGCAGACGTGGATGACGCGCGACGGATGACGCGCGAGCGGTCGCCGAATCATTAAATAGGGCGACCCGGATAGGCGGCCACCCCAGCCGGAAAACCCCGGCCGATTCTCCCTGCGGGTCCGTGGGGTAGCTTGGTATCCTTGGTGCTTGGGGTGCACTTGACTTCGGTTCAAATCCGAACGGACCCATGTTCTGCGACAGCCGGCAGGCTGTCGCGCACCATGGAGCGAGGCCGCATCGCGGCCGAACGTGTCCTTTTGATATCGACTTCAGCACCAGAAGCGTCAACCCTTCACCATGCGTAGAACAGTCCAGATGCCTGCCAGCTCCGACGACGCGGCCGCCGCCCGGCACGCCCGCATCGACCGCCTGTCGCCGCTTGCCCGCGAGGAGCTCGCCCTCATCATCGGCGAGGCCGCGCTGGAGAGCTGGCTCTGCGGCGAGGCCTGGCCGCCGCTCCTCGAGCGCTGCGTCGACGCCATCGAGGAGGAGCAGGACCAGGGGCCTGTCGCCATCCGGATCGTGGTCGACGGCTCCCCGGGCCCTTCTTAAGGCGTCGTTGAACGCTGGCACCACAAGACCCAAGTCTCCCTTGCCTTGACGCCTGCTGAACAGCATGGCCGACGCCCCCCCGAGCGAGCTCGCGCAGGTCCTCTCCCGCGCCGGCCGCTCCGTCCTTGCGCTCCTCGCCATCGTGACCGCCGTCGCGGCGGGCATCCTCCACTACGTCGTCACGCCCATGCACCTCCGCGAGGCGCTCGGGCAGGGGATCTTCATGGCCGCGCTCGGCACGATCCAGATCGTGTGGGCGCTCGTCTTCCTGCGCCACGCGAGCGTCCGGACGTACGTGCTCGGCATCGCGATCGCGCTTGGCAGCATCGTGGTCTGGCTCGTCGCGACGACGATCCGCCCCCCCTTCTCCGACGAGGCGGAGGCGCCCGAGACGATCGCGCTCGTGACGAAGGCCGTCGAGGCGGTGACGATCCTCGCGCTCATCCTCCTGCCGCTCTTCTACGCGAAGCGGTCCGACACGCACCGCGCGCGCCCCGCGCTCGCCCTCCTTCTCGCACTCCTCCTGGGCGTCGGCGGCGGCGGCGCGGCGTACGGCGCGGGCCTCGTGGGCGAGAAGCTCGCGCCGGCGCTTGGCGAAGGCGAGGGCGGCGACATGGACATGGAGACCGCGGGCGAGGGCAAGGGCGCGGGCGAGGGGCAGGGTGGCGCCGGCATGGACATGGGCTCCGGCCAGCACGCGAACATGAGCGCATCCACGAACGGGACCCAGGCCGCGAACGGCTCGTCCTCCTCCTCGTCCTCGTCCTCGTCCTCGTCCTCGTCCTCGAACGGCGACATGCCGTCGAACCCGGACAACTGCATGCGCGGCATGGACATGCCCGGCTGCACCGAGGCGCAAGGTGAAGCCTACGCGCGCGCGCAGGCGAACCTCACCGCGCAGCTGCCGGACAAGCAGCTCGACCCGATCACGATCGAGCTTTCGCCGCAAGGGACGGGGCAAGACGCCTCCGTCACGATCGACAAGGGCGTCCGGACGCTCCTTGTCACCGCCTGGCTCAACGACACGGGCCCAGGCCCCTACGGCGCGACGGGCCCCGCCGGCCAGGGCGACCTCGTGATCGAGCTCGCGGCCCCCGGCATGGACGGCTCCCCCGAGACGGTCCCCATGGAAGGGAGCGGCAACACCGTGGGCGTGGACCCCGTGAGCCCCGCCGCCAAGGGCCCCTTCACCGGCACGGTGACCGTCGGCAACGGCGGCGCGTGGACGCTCCACGTCTCAGGACAGGGCGCGAACGCGCACGTCGTCGTCTCGATCGTGGAACGATTCCGGGCATAGGCAGCCGGCTAGCCGCCACGACCAAGCGAGAGGAGATGCTTCTCTCCGTGTGCCTGCCTCGGCCCTGCTCCTTACCCTGCGCACCGACGCTCGCCGCCGCCCGGCTCGCCTCCTCGTGGTCTGGGCGCCGCCGACCGAGGAGCCCGGGCGCCCGCGGCAGATGGGAGGCGCGGGCGGCGGCGCGCCCCCGTCGGACGTGTGCATCCTGATCGTGGACGACGATCCCCTCATGACCGAGTTCCTTCCGCGCAAGCTCGCGCGCGCGATGGCGGACGGCGTGCGCATCGTGACCGCGGCCACGGCCCGCGAGGCGAGCGACATCCTCGCGCGCGAAAGGCCCGCGATCGTGCTCAGCGACTTCAACCTCCGCGAGGGGCGCACCGGGCTCGACGTGCTCGCGGAGGCCGCGCGCGAAGCGCCCGACGCGACCCGCATCCTCTTCAGCGGCCACACCCAGCGCGAGATCGGCATCCCGCTGCGCGAAGCCGACATCCACGGCTACATCGAGAAGCCGATGCGGATCGACGAGCTCGTGACGACGCTCCTCCACACGATCAAGGATGCGACGGGCATGGACCTCGCGCGAAAGGGAGCGGGCGATGGCAAGGCTTGAGGAGGCCCCTTCCCGGCTCGCGCGCTTCGCGGGCCCGCTCCTCACGCTCATCGTCATCGCCGTCACGGAGATCTTCACGCACGCGATCCCCCTGGGCGAGCTCCCCTCCGCCGGGCTGTTCCTCCTCGCCTACGTGCCGATCGCCTACAGCGCGCTCCAGGGCGGCCTTCCGCTGGGCCTCCTTTCCACCGCGCTCCTCACCCTCTACACGTTCCGCTACGTGGCGCAGCCTGGCGAGATCGTCGAGCTGCGCCCCATCGTGTGGCCCAGCCTCGCGATCGTCTCCGGCCTCGGCGTCGCGATGACGTGGCCCATGAGCCGGATCAAGAGGCGCGAGGATCGTCTGCGCGAGGCGCTCGAGTCGCGCGCGCAGGACCTCCAGGCGCGCAACGCCGATCTCACGAGCGCGAACGAAGCGCTCGAGGCGTTCGGATACGTCGTGAGCCACGACCTCAAGGAGCCCGTGCGCGCGCTGGAGAACTACCTCGACGCCGCGCGACAGGAATGGCCCAGCGACGAGAGCCGCGGCTTCGTCGAGCAGGCGTACCGCGCGAACGAGCGGCTCGCGCGGCTGCTGCACGGCCTCCTCGACTACAGCCGCCTCTCGAGCGGTGCCACGACGACGCGCGCGGTGGACATCGAGGCCGTGCTCACGAGCGACGCATGTCGCGCGCAGTACGAGAAGCTCCTCCACGAGACGGACGCCCAGCTGCGCATCGAGCCCGGGCTCCCGCGCGTCCAGGGGGACGACGCGATGCTCGCCCAGCTGTTCGGCAACGTCCTCCTGAACGCGCTTCGCCACCACGGCCGCGCCGGCGCGCGCGTCGTCGTGGGCTCCGCCGAGGCGGCCGACGGCTTCGCGCACGTCACGGTCTGCGACGACGGCCCCGGCTTCCCCCCCGACGTCCTCGCGCGCTTCGGCGAGCTACGCGGCAACAGGCCCGCCACGATCAAGAGCGGCTTCGGCCTCGTCATCGCGCACCGCGCCGCCCAACGCCTGGGAGGCCGGATGTGGATCGAGAACCCGCCTGGCGGCGGCGCCCGCGTGCACGTCGAGCTTCCGGCCGCGCCCGGCGGGGCCGCCGCGACGGCGGCGCACCTCAGCCACACCGCGTGAACGCCTGCGCTCAGGCCGAGGGCTCGTCGGGCTCCACGTCGCCCACGTCCTCCGTGTCGAGCCCCTTCATCCCGTCGGGGATGTTCTCGCCGATCTCCTTCTCGGCCTTCCGCATCTTCTCGGCGCTCTCCGGCATGGTGGTCGCTTCTGCGGAAGCGGGAGTTGTGGCTTGTCGCTGGATCCTCGCTGAAGAGAGCCCTCGCATGCCGAGTGAGCTTCATGAGGGTCGAGGTCCATTCGAAGAGGATTGGCCCGCGACGCCGCCAACGCGACCTGGGATTGGGACCGCCTGCGCGCCTACGCGCCAGCGGGCGCCCTCCGGCGCGCCCTGGACCACCTGCTCCTGGGGCAGGTCGAGCTCGACGCGCCGGGGGCGCACCTCGCCGGCCGGGTCGGAGGGTTCGACGTCGGCGTCTCGCGGGCGGACGGGCGCGGCCTCTGCTCCTGCCTCGTCCCTCAACCCTGCGCCCACGGCGTCGCCCTCCTCGCGGCCGCGAGCGGGCTCGCCGCCTCGGCCGCCCCCGGCGCCGTGCGCGACGCGGGGCGACCCGCCTTCCGGCCCACCGACGCGCCCGTCCCCGTCCCCGCCTTCCCAGAGTCGGCGACCGACTACGAGGTGCCCGCGGACGCGCTCAGCGAGGCGCAACGCACCGCGGTCGAGGCGACGACGGGCGTCATCCGTCGCTCGGCGACCGCCTACGCGCTCCCGCGCGAGGAGGCGCCCGCGCTCGCCGGCGCGCTGGAGGCGTTGGGCACGTCGCTCGTCACCTTCGCGCGCCGGCCGTACGTGCGACTGCGGGCGAACCGGCGCGAAGGGCTCGCGCGCCTGCTCAGCAGCGAGACGCCGGGGATGGGCGTGCGCGGCGTGCTGGAGCGCCACGGATTCCGCCCCGTGAGGAAGCCCAAGTCGCTCATCCACGAATGGGAAGGCCCCGTGGGCGCGCTGCACCTTGCGGCCGAGGAGATCGCGCGCCTCGGGGGCGCGGTCGTGCTCGCCGAGAGCGCGCCGCCCACCTTCGAGCCCCTCGCGGCCGCTTCGCCGCCGGCGCGCGCTCGGACGGCCGTGATGCCCGTGATCCTCTCGAAGCGCCGCTTCGAGTGGTGGACGCCCCGCGAAGCGCTCGTCCCGCTCCAGCTCGCGATCCTCCAGCGCCACAGCTTCGGACAGGACCGCGGCATCCTCCTCAGCAACGAAGCCAGCCGCAACGCCGAGCGCGAGCTTGTCGCCGCCGGCCTTCACGTCCTCCGCGTGGACGACGCGCTCGCGGTCGTGGCGGAGGCCACGACCGGCGGAGAGGAAGGCGTGACGCTCCTCAGGGTCAAAGCGCGCCCGCTGCCCGGACCCATCGGCGACGCGCTGCGCCGCCACGGATACACGCTCAAGGGCACATCCAGCGGCGAGACGCAGCTCGAAGGCCCCGCCGCGAACCTCCCTCCGCTCGCGGGCGCTCTCGCCCAGGCGGGCGCGCACCTCGTCCCCGGCCCCGACGGGTGGCCCGACATCCCGGACACGCCGCCCGCGCCCACTGCGCTCGGACCCGACGACCCGCGCGTGCCGATGGCGCGAGCCGGGACCTTGCGCCGCGAGGGGACGCGCCTCGTCGTGGACGCCGAAGGCGTCCTCCCGCGATCCCTCAGGATCGAGCTCTATCGGATGGGCTATCTTTCCCCGGAGGGCCGGGTGGACGCGCCCGTGAGCGAGGCGGGGCGGCTCGTCTCCATCCTGCGCGACGGGGGCTTCGACATCAAATGGCCAAAGCCCACCTCGAACGAGTGGCGCCTCACCACCGTGCGCTACCACGAGCGTCCGCGCAAGGAAGGAGGCGGGACGCTGCTGCACCTCAAGGGCCCGATCCCCCTCGGGCGCCTGGGGGGCGTCGACCCCGCCGCCGAGCACGCAAGGAACGCCGCCCTCATCGTCTCCATGGAAAACGCGCTCCGCGAGAAGCACCCCGACGCGCGGCAGCTGGCGTTGGGCGTCATGCCCGGCGTCTGGACCGTCGCGGGCGGCGCGGGCGAGTTCCTCCTGGAGGCCGCCACGCGAGGCGCCGCCGTCACGCCCTCCGGCTCGCTCTCCCCCGCGCCCGCGAGCAAAGGCGTCGTCCTCGTTGACACGGCGTGCCTGCCGCCGCGCCTCATGGAGTTCCGGCGCACCGTCGACGAGCACGGCGTCCTGCGGCCCGTCGTCTCGCCCGAGATCGAGTCCGTGATCCGGCGCGTCGTCACCGAAGGGCTCGAGACCGACGAGGAGCGCGGCCACTACCTGATCCCCTCGCCGCGCATGACGGAGCTCCTCGAGGCGCTCCGCGAGATGGGCGCGAAGGTGCTCCAGCGGCGCCTCGCGCCGCGCGGGAAGCGATACGCGCGCTGGGAAGCCAAGCTTCCCGAGGACGAGACCGGGGCCCGCCCGAAGCTGCGGCCCCGCTGGCAGGGCGTGCCCTACGACGGCGAGGTCCCGCGTCTCCGGGACACGACCGAGCTCGACCCGCACCAGCGCGAGGCGATCGCGTTCATCCTGGAGCGCGGCTACTGCGCGCTCCTCGCCGACGAGATGGGCCTCGGGAAGACGCTCACCTCGATCGCCGCCGCGCAGTTCCTCCCCGGCCGCGTGCTCGTCGTCTGCCCCGCGAGCGCGCGAAGCGTGTGGAAGCAGGAGGTGCGCGCGTGGACGCAAGAGCAGGTGAAGGTGCTGGACCCGGCGTCTCCGCCTTCCGCCGCAGCGGAAGGTGACGAGAAGTACGTTGTCGTCGCGTATTCGGGGCTCTCGAAGTTCGGCGATGTGCTATCAAGCATGAAGTGGGACCTCGTCATCCTCGACGAGAGCCACTACGTCAAGTCGCGCACGGCGCAGCGCACGCGCCTCGTCGAGGAGAAGCTGCGGCGCATCCCGCGGCGGCTCATCCTGTCGGGCACGCCCGTGATGAACGAGCCCAAGGAGGTTCGCACGCAGCTCGCCTTCACGCACCCCGACGAGTGGAGCGACACGGCGTGGTTCAACCGGCGCTTCCAGCAACCCTGGCGCCACGGCACGCCCGAGGTGCGCGAGCAGGTGCTGACGCGGCTTCGCGAATACATGGAGGGCGTGATGCTGCGGCGCGAGAAGCGCCAGGCGCTCCCCGATCTCCCCGAGAAGCACCTGCACGTGCATCGACTCGAGCTCGCCGCCGCCGCGCGCCGCTCGTACGACGAGCAGGAGGACGCCTTCCGCGACTACGTGCAGGAGCACGACGAGAACGCGCTCACCTCCGGCATGGCTGCGACGAGCGGGCGGCTGGAGGCGTTGAAACAGAATGTGCTGTTGGGAAAGCTCCCGATCATCCTGACCGAATTGCGCAAGATCCTCGACGGCGCGGGGGCGGACCCCCCCACGGCGCCCCCTCTCCAAGAGAAGATCGTCGTCTTCTGCCACTACCGGGAGCCCATCCGCGCGATGGCGAAGGAGCTCGCCCAGTACGGCGTCGTCACGCTCACGGGCAGCACGGAGGCCGAGCAGCGCGGCGAGGTCGTGCGCCGCTTCCAGGAGGATCCGGAGGTGCGCGTCTTCATCGGCCAGACCGTCGCCGCGGGCACCGCGATCACGCTCACGCGCGCGCGGCATGCTATCTTCACCGATCTCGAATGGAACCCGGCGCTCCACCGCCAGGCGATGGACCGCATCCACCGCAAGACGCAGACGCGCGACGTGGAGATCCACTTCTATCTCGCCGAGGACACCATCGAAGGTGATATCGCCGAAGTCCTCGAGGAAAAGACGGCCATGATGGACCAGCTCCTCGAGGGGCGCACCGGCTCCTCCTTCGGCCTCCGCGACAAGGACGTCGTCCAACGCGAGGTCGCGCTGCGCATCCTCTCCCGCCGCCGTCGCCTGATGGCGACGGGCGGTGACGATGACGACTGATCCAAAGACGCTCAGACGTCGAAGCGCCGAGACTCGATGACGAGCGTGCCGCTGCCCACCGCTTCCAGGCGTCGCACGCTCGGCTGCGGGGGGCAGCCCTCGTGGGGCTCAGGGGGCCCGCCTCGGAGGGGCCACAGCTCGAAGCCCACTGCCGTGACGGTCGTGACGTGGCCGCCTCCTGGAAGCACGATCTCCACGATCTGGCCATCGGCCACTGCGCGCTCGGTGCGCTCGTCGATCGGGCCGGGATCGAAGTCGTAGGGGAGCGAGCCAGGACACCGGAAGTCCGCGACGGACATCGGCCCGCTCGTCGTGGTCCGGGTGAGAAGGTACGCGCCGGCGGATCCCGCCATGAGCGCGGCGACGATCGCGATCATCACCCAGGCGCGCACAGCAAGAAGGAGCGAGCTCGCGACCTCAAGGCACTCGTGTCACCCGTGGAGGTCAACGCGGGCGGGGCCTCTCGAACGCTTAAGCGCAACCATGCCGCTGCCCTGGAACATGGACCCCCACGCGGACCTCGCCCAGCGCTTCTTTGGCGCCTTCGCGAAGAAGGACATCGACGCCGCGCGCGCGTGCCTCGCGCCGCACGTGACGTGGCACGTGCCTGGGCAGAGCGTGATCTCGGGCGCGCACCGCGGCCCGGACGGCGTGCTCGCGTACTTCGCGAAGCTCCGCGCGCTCACCGAGGGCACCTGGCAGGCGCACCCGATCGACCTCCTCGCCGGGAAGAGCGGCGCGATCGTCCTCGCGCGGGGCACGGGCGCGCGGCAGGGGCGCCGCTTCGACGCGACCTACGCGCTCCACCTGCGCATGGAGGGCGGGCTCATCGTGGAGGCGCGGCTTTACCCGGAGGACCTGAGCGCCTTGGACGCCTTCTGGGGGACCGACGCGCCGAAGTGAGCGGAGCGCCGAAGCGGACGCGCCTACGCTACGACGCATGCACGGCGGGCGCGCGCGCGGGTTCGAGCCAGATCTGCGCGATCCCGACGAGGGCGAGCGCGACGCCGAAGGCGAGCGCGGGCACGAGGCCGCCCGCGGCGCAGAGGGAGAGCACGAGGAGCGCGCTCGCGCCGCGCACGCTCGCGCGCCACTTCCCTTCCCACGGCCCCGTGCGCGTGGCGGTCGTGAGGTGGATGGTGCCCATCGCGAGGAGCGCGACGACGACCGAGCCCCCGAGGAGCCAGCGCCCGTGCGCGTCGAAGGGCGCGCCGAGGGCCGCTTTCGCGAGCTCCTCCGCGCCGACGGCGGCGGCGGTGATCCCCATGACGAGCGGCAGGTGCGCATAGAACCACACCTGGCCCGCGACGCGCGTCTTGCGGACGACCTGCTCTTCCATGTTGTCGAAGTACGTCCACCATAGGCAGAAGACGATCCCGAGGCCCAGCCCGCCGCCCAGGAACGCGGCGATCGAAGGCCGCTCGATGCCGCGCACGATCGCGGCGACGGCCTCGCCGAGCACGATGATCGTGAAGAGGCCGATCCGCTCGGGAAGATGCGACGTGGAGAGAGGCAGCTTCGCCTGCAGCGCGCGCGCCGTGAGCGGCGTGCCGATGTCGACGATCATCGCGACGCCCCACAACACGTATCGCCACGGCGCCGGCAGCAAGAGCGACGCGAGCCAGAGGGCGGCGGCGAACGAGAAGCCCAGGGCATAGCGCGCGCAGAGGGGGCGCGCGAGCGGGACGTACCGGGCGACGCGCACGTACTGCGCGATGAGGAGCGCGCGCAACGCGACGTACGCGAGCGCGAAGCCTGGCGCGGCGAACGCGCCGTGGATGCTGAGCGCGAGCGCGGCGGCGCCGATCATCTGCAGGAACGTGATCAGGCGCGTGCCCAGGTCGTCCGTGTCGAAGCGGTCGTTGTAGAGGGTGACGCCGACCCACGACCACCACACGGGCACGAAGAGCGCCGCGAAGCGCAGCACGCTCCCGCCCGTCGCGAGCTCGTGCGCGAGCGCGGCGACCACGACGACGTAGACGAGGTCGTAGAACAACTCCAGCCACGTGGCGCGGCGCTGGGCGTCGCCAGGCTCGTTCGAGCGGAGTCGGGGCGGGACGAAGACGGGCAACAAAGCGACATCATGTCTCCGTCTCTTCACCGCTTCGCTTGGCGCGACCGACGCGACGAACGCGACAAGCAAAGTGTCGCGTCTGTCGCGTCGTCGCGTCCGTCGCGAGAAGCGACGCTAGCCCGCGACGGGGAGCGAAGGAAGGAGCCGGCCCGGATCGGTGGGCGCCCCTTCGGCGGGCTCGGGTGATATCAGCGCCGCCTTCACGTACGCGGGCAACGGCGCCGGCGGCGTGCCCGCGGGGAGCGGGGGCGCCGCGTAGGGGAGGTCCCACGCATCGATGGCCTCCCAGTTCTGGAGCAGGAAGAGCGGGATCGGGAGCGAGGCGTCGAGCCAGTAGCGGAGGCCCTTGTAGGGTTCGAGGTAGACCTGCTGGACGTAGTCCTCGCTCGTGATGCTCGTGTACCAGATCTCGATCTCGAGCGTGAAGCTCGCGGCCTCGTACGTCGCGTAGACGTAGTCGCCGCTGGAGCCGCTCGCGCTGTACGGGAGCCCGGCGCTGAAGTTGCCCCACGCGGCCTTGCCGGCGCGATAGCTCGTGTTCGTGCGCGTCCAGTCGAGCACGCGCTCGAAGAGCGCGTCGTGCTCGGGGGGAAGCGGGAAAGGCGCATCATACGCGGCCCACGGGGAGATGAGCGCGTTGGTCGGCGTGTGATAGCTGAGGTACACGACGAGCCGCGAGCCCACCTCCGCGAGGAGGTCGCGCATCGCCTGCGACTCGGGCTCGCTGAACGGGCCGGAGCCGCAGTTCTCGGCGACGATCGAGACGCTCGGCATGCTCTGGTTCGTGGCGTGCGCGAGTGTGCCCATCGCGAGGTTCGACGCGCCCAGAGGGTTCCCCCAATCGAGGTCGTAATTCCTGTTCAGGTTCACGCCGAGCGCGTTGCCGCGCGTCCCGTCGACATAGCCGTCCGGGTTCACGATGGGTACGGTGTGGATCTCAAGCGCGTCGAGCCAGCCGGCGACGGTCGCGTTCGTCGCGCGGTTGTCGAGAAGGAAGTCGATGAGGTAGAGCGCCATCTCGGTGCCTGCGACCTCGTTCCCATGGTGGCCGCCGTCGATGAAGACGACGGGCTTCGGGCCCAGGATCGCCTCGTTCGTGAGCACGACGTCCCACATGGGGCGCCCCAGGATGCTCGCGCCGAACGTGCGCACCTCGACGAAGCCGGGCTGCGTCGCATTCCACATGGCGACTCTCGCTTCGACCTCCTCGAAGGTGTGGAAGGGCTCGGCCGGAAGGATGCCGAACGTCTTCGTGCGCGTGGGTTCGCCCGTGATGTTGTAGAAGTCCGTGAGCGGGAGGATCGTGGGCTGGTCCGCGCCGAGCGCGGGCCCGACCGAGCCGGGCGTGAGAAGGCTCGCGCCGGTGCAGCCCGCGGCGAGCGATGCGATCGCGACGAGCAGAAGGAGCCTCACGTGCCAGCCTCGTGCCGGAGTGCGGCGGAGACTACCTGAACCCTTGCCTGAGGCGCCGAAGCGGAAGCGGAGCGCGGGAGCGCCTGCCGCGGCCCGAAACGCTATCCACCGCGGCCCCTGTCGCGTCCCATGGACCGCGAGCGCGCCGGGCTTCTCCTCCTCGCGACGGGCGCGCTCCTGTATTTCCCTGGCATCGCCCTCTCCGACTCGCTCGTCCTTGTCGCCTGGCCCGTGGCCCTCGCGGGCGCGCTGGTGCTGGCCACTGTCGGAGGCGCGCGGCGGCGCGCCGCGGGGGCGCTCGCGGCGCTCCTCGTCCTGGCGGCGCTCCTGCTCCTCACGCTCGGAGGGACGATGAACGGCGTGGGCTCGATCGGCGGAGTGCTCGGCAAGGATGCGGAGCTCATCGCCCTCGTCGGCGTACCGCCGGGCGCGGCGGTCTTCCTCGCGCTCGGGCCAGCGGGAGGCGGCCCGCGGACGCTCGCGCGCATCTCGGTGGGCACCCTCGTCGGCGTCGCGCTGTGGCTTGCCTTCGAGGCGGCCACGGGCACGTTGTCCGATGGCCTCGTGATCCCCGCATTCGCCTCCATGATCACGGGCAGCGCCGCGCTCGCGTGGGAGAGCGCGCGGCGCGTCCGTGGGGCGCGGGGGGTCATCGCTATGCCCGCGGACGCGTAACCATTCGGTTACACTGGCGCCCTCTGGACACGGCACGACGCGAACCCGCGGCCCCCGTTGCGGGTACGCGGGTCCGCGTTGTTCGTCTGCTGACCGCGCGCGGGGGAGGGCAAGGGCGCGGGCGCGGGCGCGGGCGCGGGCGCGGGACGCCCCTGCGGGGCGTAAGCCCCATACCCAAGGACCCGGTTGGCCGCAGCAGGTGCGTCGAACATGACCTTCAAACTCCCCGAACTCCCGTACGCGCCGGACGCGCTGGAGCCCGCCATCGACAAGACGACGATGGAGATCCACCACGGCCGCCACCACAAGGCGTACGTCGACAACCTGAACAAGGCCGTCGAAGGCAAGCCCGAGTGGGCCGCGAAGCCCGAATGGCAGCTCTGCATGGACATCGCGAGCGCCCCGAAGGAGCTGCAGCCCGCCCTCCGCAACAACGGCGGCGGCCACTGGAACCACACGCACTTCTGGAACATCATGGCCCCCAAGGGCAAGACCGGCTCCCCCTCGGCGGAGCTCGCCCGCAAGATCGACGAGGACCTCGGCGGCCTCGAGAAGATGAAGGAGGCCGTGAGCGACGCCGGCGTAAAGCGCTTCGGCAGCGGCTGGGCATGGGTCATCGTCGGCGGCGACGGCCACCTGCACGTCGCCTCCACGCCCAACCAGGACAACCCCCTCATGAAGGGGATCGTCGAGCCCGCCGCGACCGGCACGCCCATCCTCGGCGTCGACGTCTGGGAGCACGCTTACTACCTGAAGTACCAGAACAAGCGCGCGGATTACCTCAAGGCCTGGTGGGACGTCGTCAACTGGAACACCGTCTCCACCATCTACGCCCAAGCCACCAAGAAGTGGTGATCTCCTGGCGAGGTCGCCTGCGGGCGACCCAGGCTTTTGATATCTTTCCTCGCTTTGTCCGAGCGGAGGCGCTCGCCTGACCGCGGTGTAACGTCGGGATCCTCGGTAGAAAGCAAGTATAAGTTCTCCAACCGCGAGCGACCCCCATCGAGTGGGGTTTCCGATGCGCGCGATCGAACCGGACATGGTCCTCGGGAAGCAAGCCATCGCCAGCGGCGGCGAACGCCTCGGCGAGATCGTCGACGTCGGGCTCTACACGCACGACCGCGTGAAGTTCCTCGTCGTCCAGCGCGGCGGCCCCGGCGCCGTCCCCATCCGCCGCGTCGAGGTGGGGGAGATCACGCAGGTCTCCGCCGACTCGGTCCGGCTGAGCGTCGCCTGAGCCGCCTGTTCATCACGGGCACAAGAACGCTTTATCAAGCCGTTCCCGTAGCCCCCGCCATGCGGACGCTCCTCGTCCTGTGCTCGATCGCTCTTCTCGTCGCCGGCTGCGCCGCGCCCGCCGGAGAGGAGGCGCCGGCCGCCGTCGCGGACCCGAGCGTCACGATCGACGAGGCGCGCCCCGACCCCACCTTCGCCGACGTGAAGCTCACGGCCGCCCTTCCCGACACCGCCGCGACGCTCGCCGCCGCGCCCGCGTGGGTGCCAGGCGAGTGGTGGCGCTATCATTTCTCGAGCCCCCTCACGGGCGAGGACGTCGAGTTCGTGAAGGTCGTCGCCGCGGTGGATGGAGACGTGTACGTCGTCGGCATGCCGCACGAGGGCTGGTACAAGGAGGCCGTCGTCTACCACACGCCCTGCTTTGGCGACGTCCGCATCGAGGATCTCGGATGCGAGGCGCACAACATCCCCTTCCTCCCCGTCCAGTTCCCGCTCACCGACGGCGCGACGTGGACCACGCAGTTCGAGCGCCCGCCCGACCTCACCGCCACTGTGAAGGTCGACTCGCCCACGCAGGCCACCATCACGTTCACAGGCCCGAACGGCAACGTCGCGATCGAGGAGGTCTACGACGCGACCATCCACGAGGTCCGTTCGTTCACGCAGGCCACCGCCGTGTACGAGGTGATCGAGCACGGCTACGGCTTCCAAGGTTGGATCACGATCCCGCGCGCGATGCACCTCGTCTTCGAGCACGGCCGCCTGGGCGCGCCCGTCCTCTCGGTGAAGGCGAACCCGAACGACCCCGACCCCGCGAACCTCGCCGGCCCCCCGCAGGAGACGGTCGACGTCGCCGGCGGCTACAACCGCCTGAGCTTCATCATCGCCGCCGGCAACATCGGCCTCACCCCCGGCGACGCCGGATACTACAAGGAGACCGCGACCGCGCCCGATGGCACCGCGTACAGCATCGAGGCGACGGGCCCCGAAGGGCTGAAGATCGAGTTCCTCGAAGCGAAGGACCCCGACGGCACGTGGAACCTCGAGCACCTCGCCGCCGGACCGGGGATCGCGTTCATCGAGGGGATCGCGTACCACCAGTACGACATCCAACTCCCCGGCGGAGCGATCCGCTCCGATCATAGCCACGAAGTGATCCGCTGACGCAAAGCTCGCGCTTCGCGCTCACTTTGCGTACGACGACGGAGGTGCTGCCGACTTTGCTCAGCGCCGCTGCGGCGGCGTCCGAGGTGCACCGCAGCGCCCCGAGGACAAGGCGCGCCCTCAGCGCGCCGGCGCCTACGCAAAGTCGGCAGGACTCGCGGCTTCGCCGCTCCAGAGATCTACTTTAGGGGCGCTCGGCACGGCCGCTGCGGCGGCCGCGCCTCGGCCCCTACAAAGAATTCACGATCTCTGGAGGGACGCTTGTTGGGATCTTACATCATCGTCTCACTGAGACCGATGATCCACGCGCGGTAAGCGAACGTGGAAGGATCCGTCCCATCCGCCCGCGCCTTCGCCGACAGGATGGATCTGGCCTCGCGCCATTCCTCGCGCGGGATCGGATGGCTCGCGCTTCCGCCCTCGTACGCGAGGAGGGCGTCCCTCATCGAAGCGGGGAGGCGTGCGAGCGTCGCGTTGTCCAGCGTCGTCGCGGTGGCATCGCCGGCGTGCACCTCCGTGATATGGACGGACGCGACCGGGCCCTCGTGCGGCGGCACGGTGACGTTGTTGACCAGGACCGCGACGAACACCGCGAGCGCCGCCAGGCAAAGGGCCGCGGCGATCCACACCATGCGTCGTTCCCGGGCCGCGAACATGCGCGACGCGTGAGCGAGCCCCTCCGAGAACCTTGCGCGTCGCGGAGCGGAGACCGGCGGCAAGCTGCGTCTCCTCGCCCTCTTGCTCGCCCTCTTCGTCGCCCTCATGCAGGGCGAGGGCGAGCAAGAGCAAGTGGGCGAGGCTATCGGACGACGACGCGCCTCGGCCGCGGCGCGTTGTACCCGTAGCCGTGCACGTTCCACGCGGGCTTCTCGGGCTGCGCGTTCCCCGCCGCGTCCGTCGCCCGCGCGAGGATCACGGTCTCGCCCGCACGCGGCGACCACTCGGCGCTCCAGCCGCGCCACGCGTGCCGCTCCTTCTGCAGATCGAGCTTCGCGTCGCTCCACCTGCGGCCGCCGTCCGTGCTCACCTCCACGCGCGCGATCGGCGCCTGGCCCGACCAGGCCCAGCCGCGGATCTGCGTGGGCGCGCCGGCCCGGACGCTCGCGTCCGGCGTCGGCGCGACGATGAGGGAATTCACGCGCTTCTCGCGGACGGGCGTCGTGGGCGCGCCTTCGGCGGCCTGGTAGACGTAGCGCTCGCGTTGGAAGTGGCCGGTGAAGGGGCGGCGCAGGCCGCGCACCTCGACGAGCCATTTGACGCTCGCGACGCCGTACCAGCTCGGGACGACGAGGCGCACGGGCGCGCCGTGGCGCGGCTCCAGAGCCGCGCCGTTCATCTCCCACACGAGGAGCGCGCCCGCTTCGCGCGCGTCCTTCACGGGGAGCGAGCGCTCGAAGCCCATGGTGCGATCATGGTCCGCGCCGCGGAAGAGGAGCTCCGCCGTGCCGGGCGAGACGCCCGCGTCGTCCAGGAGCTCGTGGAGCGGCGCGCCGGTGAAGCGGGCACAGGCGACGGCGCGCTCGCGCCAGGCGGTGCCGCTGGGCTTGGGATCGAAGTAGGAGCGTCCGTTCCCCGCGCATTCGAGGACGACGTCGATCGTCTGCGACGGGCGCGCGGTGAGGTCGCCGTACGAGAGGCTGAACGCGCGATCGAAGCCGTGGACCTGGAGCCGCCAGGCTTCCTTCGCGATGCTCGGGATGGGGAAATTGTTGCGCGTGTAGAAGCCGGCGATCGGCGTGATCGGTGGCGCGAGCGCGTCCCATGAGGACTCGACGTTGAGCGGCTCGCGGGTGATGACGTCCTCGTCGCGCATGCGTCGCCAACCTGGCGTCGTCTCAAGAAGGTTGGTTCGTCGCGGGGGCCGCATCCAGGAAGGCGCACACGTCGCCCATCGTGGGCGGCACCCCCTCCTTCCCGCTGATGTAGAGGCCGGCGACGGCGTTCGCGAGGAGCAGGCGGTCGGCGGGGCCGAGACCCGCGAGGTGACCGAGGATGCTGCCCGCGTTCCACGAGTCGCCCGCGCCCGTGACGCGCAGAGGCTCCACCCGGAACGTGGGGACGACCGCCTCTCCGTCGGGCCCGAAGCTCGCGGCGAAGCGCGCCGTGTGCAGGTCCAGCGTTCCTGCGGGGCGTCGGGACGCGAGGGCGCGCGCCGCGGCGACCTCCTCCTCGCCGACGGCGAGCGCGCGTCCTGCGAGAAGGCGGAGCTCGTTCTCGTTCAGGGCGTAGACGTCGAGGTCGGCGAGCGGCACGACCTCCGCGAGGAGCCCCTCGATGTCGCCCATCCGCGCGCTCGGGTCGCCCGTGTCCAGCATCGTCGTGGTGTTCGCACGTCGCGCGACGCGCGCGACCTCGCGCACGAGCTCGGTGCCGCGCCGGTTCTGGCTCCAGTTGGCAAGGAGCACGAGGTCGGCCGCCTCGATGAGCGTCCAGTCGTTCTGCTCGAGCGAATCGGGGCCGAAGTGCGCCACGCTCCCCGGGTCGGAGAGCATCACGTTCGCGGGTCGGGCCTCGTGGAACTCGAGCGCGGTCGTGACGCTGAGCTCGCCATCGGGGCGGACGTAGCGCATGTCGACGCCCATGGTCCCGAGCGTCTGCTGGAGGTAGGCCTTGCCGAAGGGCGACGTGCGCGTCACGAGGTGCGCCTGCACGCCCAGGCGCGCGAGCGCGAGCGCGGTGTTCGCCGCGTTGCCGCCGGGCTGGAAGTGCTGCGCGGGCGTCGGGACGTTGCCGCCGCCGCGCCCGTGGACGCCCTGCCAGCGCGGGAGGACGTCCTGCCACGCGGGGAGAGGGACGAAGTGGTCGAGGAAGAAGTCGGGGAGCGTGACCACGTGCAACGCGCTCGCGTCGAGGGCTCGCAGGCGCTGGGCGAGTCCTCGCAGGTCGGGCATCGTTCGAGCGAAGCCGCCAAAGGCGGAAAAGCCCAGCGGCTCGCCTGTCCCTTGTTGGCAAAGGGCTTATCCCCGCCGCCCTTCGTCCTTCAAGCGAGCCGCGCCATGATCACGTTCTTGACGGGGAACTCGCGCGTCCTTCTCACCATCGACGAGAAGGGGCACTGGTCCAACCTGTACTACCCCTTCGCGGGCCAATACCAACATCTGCGCGCGGTGAAGCTGGGCGTCTTCGACGTCGCGGAGGACACCTTCGCCTGGCTGGGCGAGGACGCTTCGTACGCGATCGAGCAGGACTACTACCAGGGATCCAACGCGGCGCGCACCTTCTACAACGGGCCGCTCCTGGACGTGGAGGTCGTCGACACGGTGCACAGCAACCACGACCTCGTCATCCGCCGCGTGAGCGTGCACAACAAGACGCCCGTCGCTCGCTCCATCCGGATCTTCAACTACCAGAGCCTCATGGTCCAGGAGTCGATGTACCAGGACACGGCGTACTGGGACGACACACGGAAGACCATCAACCACTACAAGCGCAACTACTACTTCCAGTACTGGGGTCGCCCCGACTTCACGAGCTACACGTGCGGGGAGCACACCCTGAAGGGGCTCCAAGGCTCCTACGTCGACGCGGAGGACGGCAAGCTCGAAGGCGGCCGCATCTCGCATGGCGCCGCCGACTCCGTCGTGCAATGGGACGTCGAGGTGCCCGCGGGCGGCACGCAGCACGTGCGGCTCCTCCTCATGATCGGGCACAGCCGCAAGGACGTGAACCGCTTCTGGTCGCTCCTCGAGCACCGGGACCCGGAGGAGCTGGAGCGCGAGGCGATCGCCTTCTGGAACAACTGGATCGACCACAAATCCGCGGCCATCCCGGGCGACCTCAGCGAGGCCGTGCGCGAGGTCTACAAGCGGAGCGTCTTCGTCCTGCGCAACTGCTCCTCCGTGAACGGCTCGATCATCGCGTCGCCCGATCCGCGCACGCTGAAGTCCGGCGGAGACACGTACAACTACAACTGGTGGCGCGACGGCGGCTACATCGCGAAGGCGATGGACGAGGTCGGCCTCTACGAGAACGCGCACCGGTTCCTGAAGTTCGCGCAGGGCGCGCAGGAGGAGGAGGGCTACTTCCTCCACCGCCACTTCCCGGACGGCACCGTCGGCTCGACGTGGCACCCGCCTCCGTTCATCCAGATCGACCAGACCGCGACCGTGGTCTCCGCCGTGTGGCACCACTTCAAGCGCCACGGCGACGTGGATCAGCTCCTCGAGCTCTGGCCGGTCGTGAAGCGCGCGGCGAACTGGCTCGAGCACTACGTCGACGCGCGCGGCCTGCCCCACCCGAGCTACGATCTCTGGGAGGAGAAGAAGGCCGTGAACGCGTACTCGGTCGCGGCGGTGATCCACGGCCTCGAACGCGCCGAGCGCATCAGCGAGCAGCTGGGCAAGTCGCGCGGACGCTGGCGGCGCGCGAGCGCGCGCATGCGCGACGCGATGCTCTCGACGATGTGGAACGACAAGCGCGGCTGCTTCTACAAGGGCATCGACCCCCTCGACGACACGATCGACGCGTCGACCCTCCTCGCCTTGAAGCTGGGCGTCCTCGACCCGCGCGACGCGCGCGCCGAGCGTCTAGTCCAAGCGGTGGAGAAGAGGCTCTGGGTGAAGGCGACCGGCGGCGTGGCGCGCTACGAGAACGACTCGTACTACGGCCACGAGAACCCGTGGATCATCTGCACGCTCTGGCTCGCCGAGGCGCATCTTCTCCTGGGGCGCCCCGAGAAGACGCGCGAGCTCCTCGAGTGGACGGCGCGCACGGCGTCCCCCACCGCGCTCCTTGCGGAGCAGCTCGACGGACGCACCGGCGAGCACACGTCCGTGACGCCCCTCGTCTGGTCGCATTCCACGTTCCTAGACGTCATGAACAAATACCGGCGCTTCGTCGAGGGCTCTGCCGCGCACGAGCGAGGCGACTGAGCATGCGTGTCCCCCCAACAGCGAGGCCCGCACGCGAGGCGGAGAGTGTACGATGAAGGTGGCCATGATCGGATGGGAGTTTCCGCCGTTCCTTGCCGGCGGGCTAGGCATCCATTGCCTGGAGCTCACGACGCAGCTCGCGAAGATCGGGGTCGCGATCGATTTCTACATGCCGCACATCGCGATGGAGGGCGATCTGCGCGTCGCGGACCATCACAAGCATCTCGCGATCCACGAGGTCGAGGCGGAGCCTGGCATGTCTCCCTACGGGGACAGCACGCGCCGCGGGTACGACGCGGCCTTCAACGATGCGGTGTGGCAGTACAACATGCGGGTCGTGGACGCGTTCCAGAGCCACGATGCGGACGTGCTGCACGCGCACGATTGGATCACGTACCAGGCGGCGGTCGAGCTCAAGCGGCGCACCGGCAAGCCGCTCGTGTGGAGCTGCCACAGCACCGAGTACGATCGCAGCGCCGGCTTCTTCCCGCAGCACTGGACGATCGAGATCGAGAAGGCCGCCGTGCGCGCGGCCGACGTCGTCATCGCCGTGTCGGGCCTCACGCGCCAGCAGCTCATCGACCGCTACGGCGCCGACCCGGACAAGGTCGTGGCGATCCACAACGGCGTCGACTTCTCGAAGTGGTCGAGCCACGCGGATCGTGACTATGGCCTCTCGAAGAAGGTGGTCCTTTACCTAAGCCGCGTCTCGCGGCAGAAGGGACCCATGTCGTTCATCCGCGCCGCGAAGCGCGTGCTCGAGCTCGACCCGAGCGTGCGCTTCGTCGTCGCCGGCAAGGGGGAGATGGTCCCCGAGATGATCCAGTACTGCATCGCGAACGGCATCATGGAGAAGGTGACCTTCACCGGCTTCGTGCCCGACGCCGAGGCGCAGAGGCTCTACGAGATGTCGGACGTGTATGTCCTCCCGTCCGTCTCCGAGCCATTCGGGATCTCCGTGCTGGAGGCCATGACGTCGGGCTGTCCGACGATCGTCTCGAAGACGACGGGGGTCGGCGAAGCCCTGACCCACGTGCTGCGCGCCGAGCACTGGGACAGCGACGAGATCGCGGACCAGATCGTCGCCGTGCTGCGCGATCGCCCCCTTCGCGAGGCGCTGGGCAAGAACGGCGCGCTCGAGGTCCGCAAGTTCACGTGGGAGCGCTGCGGGCGCAGCACGCTGGACGCGTACCAGCGCGCGGTGGCCCGAGCGCGCGGCGCACAACAGGTGATCGCTTGACGGATGTCTGCTTCTATTTCCAGGTCCACCAGCCGATCCGGCTGCGCCGGCTCCACCTCTTCAACATGCCCCAGGACACGCACTACTGGGACGACGCGAAGAACCGCGCGATCTTCGACCGCGTCTCCAACAAGTGCTACGTCCCGACGAACAAGATGCTCCTCGAGCTCATCAAGGAGCACCCCGAGTTCAAGGTGAGCTTCAGCCTGAGCGGCACGTTCGTCGAGCAGGCCAAGCAGTTCCGCCCGGACGTGATGGACCTCTTCCGCGACCTCGCCGACACGGGTCGGGCCGAGTTCCTCGACGAGACGTACTACCATTCCCTCGCGGGCCTGTGGGAGGACCAGACGGAGCTGAAGACGCAGATCCAGCTCCACCGCGACCTCATGGAGAAGGAGCTCGGCGTCACGCCCACCTTCTACCGCAACACCGAGCTCATCTACGACGATCGCATCGCGCGCACCATCGAATCGTTGGGCTACCAGGGCATCGCGACCGAGGGCACGGAGAAGATCCTCGGCTGGCGCTCCCCCAACTTCGTCTACAAGCCCGCCCACGGAGACTCGAAGCTCAAGGTCCTCCTCAAGAACTACCGGCTCTCGGACGACATCGCGTTCCGCTTCAGCACGGGCCCCTCGTGGCCCGAGTGGCCCCTGACGGCGCCCAAGTTCGCCGACTGGCTCGCGAAGCAGGAGGGCGACACGATCGACCTCTTCATGGACTACGAGACGTTCGGCGAGCACAACTGGCCCGAATCCGGCATCTTCGACTTCCTGCGCCACATGCCAGGCGAAGCCATCCGCCGCGGCGTACGCTTCGCGACCCCGAGCGAGGTCGTCACCAAGCACGACCCCGTCGGCACGATCGACGTCCCCTTCGCGATCAGCTGGGCCGACTCGGAGAGGGATGTGAGCGCCTGGCTGCACAACGAGATGCAACAGCAGGCATTCAACACGCTGCGCGAGCTCGCCCCGTACGTCAAGGAGCTCAACGACCCCCAGATCACGCACGCCTGGCGCCTCCTCCAGACGAGCGACCACGTCTACTACTGCACGACGAAGCACATGGGCGACCAGGACATCCACATGTACTTCTCGCCCTACGACTCGCCCTACCAGGCGTTCATCAACCTGATGAACGTGATCGTGGACCTGAAGCACAAGATCTTCTCGCGCCTGCGGCGCTGAGGCGTCGTCCGAAGTCGCCGCCGAGGGAACTCGGCGCCGACGCATCCGCAGATGCGTTGAGCGCAGCGACTTCGCGAGCGGGGGGTTTGGGGGGCAGCAAGCCCCCCAACGTCTCGGTGGCTGGACCAGCGCAAACATTGTGCGCACGTCGTGAGCTGCCTTCTTGATGCGTCGTCGGGAGATCGCAGCGCTCGCTCTTCTCGCGCTCATCGGGCTCGCGCCCACGCTGCGGATGTGGGCACAAGGCGACGTCGGCCACCATCCGCTGTTGCCGCTCATCATGGTGCTCGCCTACGCGGGACTCGCGGCGCCGCTGCTCTTCCTCATCGCGGTCGCGCTCCTTGCTCCCAGCGCGATGCGTTTGTGGAGGGCCCATCGCTTCGCGCTCGTGCTCCTCCTTCTCCTGCTCCTCGTGCCCGTGCCTGCAGTGAAGCGACACTTCAACGACGCCGCGGGTCCGGAGAACCCGCGGGGTTACTTCCCGGGCGAGCCGGCGTGGTTGCTCCTTGGCGTCGGGCTCGCGACAGGGGGTCGCGTGGGGCCTCTCGCCGCGTTCGAGTACGACGAGACCATCCTCGACGGCGCCTGGTCGCTCGCGCCGCTTGTGTGGGTGATCCTGTTTGCGGCGATGCTTACGTGGAAGCACAGGTGAGATCAACGATGCTAAAGCTCGCGCTCTGAAGAGCGCTCGCGTCTTCGGTCGCAACGGAAGACAAGCCGCGTCGCAACGCGGCGGCGTCTTCTGGCAAGGATGACCGAGACGCTTCTTGGTCGTGCATGGGGCGAGCGGCACTCTTTTGCCCCACGGGCCCTCCGCGTGGCGGGTCTCAGAACCACGATGAACCACGCGCGGAAACCAGACACACCCCGTCACCCCCATCCTTGCCGCTGCAGCATCCCGAAATTTTCCCGCAGGAAAATTTCGGCCCGGACAACGATGGCCCCGGCATAGCGCGCGAAAGCCAGCTTCGCCACGGGGCCGTGCTTCGACCTCGCACGCCCCCCTTCTTGAACCCCCTTCCAAGCATTTATCCTCGGCCTGGGCTCGTGGCGACGCGATCCCTCTCATGTCGCTCATCCAGTCCAAGCTCAAGGGCCTCGTCGGCCAGGAGATCGTCGTCGTCATGGTGGACAACCGCGCCTTCCGCGGCACGCTCGTCGAGCACGACAGCGACACGATGATACTCCGCAACGTCGTCGAGGCGCTCCCGAACAACGCCGCCGGCTGGGAGGAGCCCACGGTCAGCACGGGCATCGTGCAGAAGGTCGTCACGTGGCACGGCACGTTCAGCCATGAGGACACGAGCGCGGGCGTCGTCAAGCTCAAGGATGCGATGATCCAGCTCGCGCACGTGCTGCGCATCTGGGAGTACAGCACGAAGAACCTGGCCAAGCCCGATCACGTCGAGATGACCGACGCGGGCCAGGTGCGCCCCGGCACGCGCGTGTCGAAGAAGATGTGACGACGCTTCGCGCCGTCGTCCTCAGCCGCTCACGCGCGCCGGCGTAGCCGGAGAGCGAGGCTCACCGTCATGGTCCCCGCGAGCGCGAGCACGAGCCACGGCGCGCGCGCGACGATCTCGAGGGGCGCCATGCCGTCCGCGCTCGCGGCGAAGCCGCCGCCCGCGGGGCGCGCGTGGACGCCGTGGCTTTCGGAGGCGACCTCGATGAGGCGCTCTTCGCGCACGGCGATCCCGCCGGCGAGCGTGTAGGGCGAGTAGGCGGCGGGCGAGCTCGCGATGACCTCGACATGATAGCTTCCGGGCGCGGCGGGCGCCGCGAGGTGGAGGCTCTGAGCGCCGGTGCGCGCGAAGGCGAGCGGCCCGTCGGGGCCGACGAGGCGCGCGTCGAAGCTGCCCTGGCCGGACCAGTTGAACCAGAGGTCGACGCCCACCGCTCCCTGCGGCAGCTCGAGCGGGAGGCTCGCGGAGGCGGCTGGGGGGAGCCTGGGGGCGCTGCCTTCGAGGAGGATCTGCCCGGCCGCGGCGCCGAGGCTCCCTTCCTTGCGCACGGGCACGCGGCTCTCGATGACGATGCGGCGCTCGCCCGCCGAGACGTAGCTCGCCTCGGCGAGCGCGGCGGCGACGTCGAGCATGCCGTAGCCCGTGTCGTCGTCTGCGCCCGAGGCGCCAAGGTCGACCGCGGTGCGCTGGAGGAGGACCTGCACGTCGGCGGGTGTGAGCTCGGGGTGGGCGTCCAGGAGGAGCGCGGCCGCGCCGGCGACCTGGGGCGCCGCCATGCTCGTGCCGTTCATGACCGTGTAGTAGCGCTCCTCGTCCGTGCGCGGCGAGTCGGTGACGAGCACCGAGGCGCGCGCGGAGACGACCGCCGTGCCGGGCGCGACGACGTCCGGCTTCGTCCACGAGAGCTTCTGGCCGCGCCCGTCGACCGCGGGGCCGCGCGACGAGTAGCTTTCGGGGCGCCCGGAGCCGCCCGCGGCGCCCACGGCGATGACGTTCGGGTTCATCGCTTCGGTCGTGAGCGTCGCGCCGCCTTCGCGACCGCGGTTGCCGGCGCTGAAGACGACGACGATCCCCTGCGCGACGAGCGCGTCGCTCGCGCGGATGACGGGATCCTCCGCGTCGTAGTGCGCGTCGTCCTTCTCGCGGCCCCACGAGTTGCTCACGACCTTGATATCGTACTTGTCCGCGTTCTCGGAGATCCAGGCGAACGCGCGCACGGCGTTCGTGGTGGTGAAGGAGTCGCTGATGTCGAGGCCCACGAGGCGCGCGTCGGGCGCGAGGCCGCGGTGGCGCGCGTTCGGACTGCCGGTGCCGTCGCCGGCGACGATCCCGGCGACGTGCGTGCCGTGCCCGTCCGCGTCCCCCGCGTCGGCGGAGACCACGCCGCCACGGGAGATGCGGACGGAGGCGGACACGCGGCCCGCGAAGGCCGGATGAGAGGCATCGATGCCCGAGTCGACGAGCGCGACGGTCACGCTCGCGCCCGTGGGCCAGCCCTGCGCGCCCGCGGGCGCGTCGGCGTCGACGAGCGTGCGCTCGCGTTCCATGGTGAGCGCGATCGGCTCCTCGTCGTACACGCCCTCGACGCCCGGGAGCGCGGCGAGGGAGGCGCGCGCGGAGGCGGGCGCCGCGACGAGCGCGACGCGCGCGAAGGGGAACGACTCGAGGACGCGCGCGCCGGGGGCAAGGAGCGCGCCGGCCGCGGGGGGAGCGCCGTCGAAGGAGAGGAGGAACGCGCCGGACGAGGGCTCGGGCGAGGGCGGGGGCGAGGGCGCGGGGACGGCGGCGGCGACTCCCGGGAGCGCGAGGACGAGGAGGAGAGTCGCTGCGAGGACGCGTCCCATCGCCCCCCATGTATCTGGCCCGCGGCCATCAAGCGCTCATGGAGGAGACCTAGGTCCGCGGGAACAGTGGCCTGCCTCCCGGAAGGGGCGAGGGGACCTGGGCCGCTGAGCGTGATTGACGAAGCGGGGGGTCCACGGCGGGCACAAGAAGTCGATCTGCGAGATCGAAAAACGCTGGGGGGTAAACCCCCCAGACCCCCCTTCTTGGACGCGTACTTAGCGGGCACGGCGACCCCAGGTGGACGGTCAGCAGCGGACGGGAGTAGCCCCGGAACGTTCTCGACCCCGCGACCCCACGAACGTCCTTGGTCCACGGTGAGGCTGCTCGCTTCCGCGCCTGACCCGGTGCCCGTGGCAAAGCACCTCCAGTCCGCTTCCGCGGACGAAGAGTTTGCGCCCCGAACCACGAGGGACGAAGTCTCATTGTCGATTCCGGGCTCCCGGACGCCCTGGGCCGCCGCCCCGGGATGATCGGCTCGCGCATGAAGGCCGTGTCGCGTCACAGGGGAGGCCTAACCCCCCAGCCTAGCCGGTGCCTATCGCCTCCGCGTCCTGGCGGAGTCTATGCCGACGAGGCGCGGATGCGTGAAAAAGCTATGCCCTACGCAGCCCCGACGCCGCCCGCCATGTCGCCCGCGACGGGGCCGGCGTATTTGCGGAGGCGCTGCGCCACGATGGGCTCGCTCGTCTCGACCTTCGTCGCGAGGGTGAGGAAGAGCGGCTTGAGCTGGTCGGTGCGCGCGTAGAGGTGCGCGCTGCGGCCCTGGCGCGTCTCGTCGACGAGCCCGGCCTCGCGCAGGCGGCGCAGGTGCCAGTTGATCGTGGTCGCGGTGACGCCGAGCTTCTCGGCGAGCGCCGCGCGGTACGTGCCCGGCGAGTCGACGATCGCTTCGAAGAGCTTCGCCGCCTCCTCGTTCTTCACGAGGGGCAGGACCTTGCGCTCGCTCTCGCTGAACGCGCCGCCGTTCTTGTAATAGCAGAGCTTGTTGCCATCCGGCGTCATCACGATCATGCCGGCGCCCAGCAGGCGCTCGAGGTGGTACGTCGCCGTGCTGTACGAGACGCCGGCGGTGCGGCTGATCTCGTGGACGCCGAGGCCCGGCGTGCCGCACACGCTGTCGAAGATGACCTTGCGCGTCTCGTTCTCGAGCGCGGCGTTCGGACGGATCCGGTGGTAGAGGAGGACGCCCAGACCGGCGAGCGCCGCGAGGGCGAAGCCGCCGCCCACGAGCGCGCCCATCGAAGGCAGCACGTGCGTCGGGCGCGGATCGAAGACCGCCGCCTGCTGCTCGACCTGCGGCGCGGGCGCCGGCGTCGCGCGGGGCGAGCCGAAATCGCCCGCGAAGCCGGGCGAGTCCGTGCGGCGCTCCAACGCGGGCGAGCCCGCGAGCGGCGCGCTGGGCGCGAGGCGCGGCGGGGCGGGGGCGGGATCGCGCAGCAGGATCCCGCGCATGAGGGGCGAGTCGTCGTCGATCGTGTCGTACGCGGCGAAGAGCGCGCCGTCGGGAAGGAGGATGAAGGTCGGGAGCTTGTCGATGCGCTCCGTGTCGGCGCTCAACGCCTCGGTCGCCGAGGCGAGGATGCGCGCCGGCGCCGGCACCGTCTGCGCGGCCGCGAGCGGCGCGATGGGCTCCGGCGCGAGGCCGATGGCCGCGGTATGCGAATCCGAAAGCGCGGGCACCACCGGCGGCGGCGCGAGGGGCCCTTGCAGAAGCGATACACCCGCCGCGAGACCCGTGAGCCCCGACAGCGCGACGACGGCGATGACAACGTACACCTTCACGGCCTGCCTCTCCTTGACACGGCCGTCCCTTTCGGAGATGATAACGGATAGGGTGTCACGAAGCGAAGGGAAAAGCGAACAGGGGAACGCGAGTGCGACGTCACGACGAGGACGGGACGACCGCCGGCGCTGCGGACGAGGGCGGGGGCGGGGACGATGGCCGCTATTCTGTAACCGAATGGTTACACGCCGATGGGAGCCGCGCGCGTCGGAGTGCCCGTCGGCACCGGGTCCGCATCATCCCCGCCGTTGTCCGCAGGGCGCCCGGAAAGCCTGATATGAATCATCACAGGTGCGCGACCCACTGGGCTCGTAGGCTAGCGGATAGACTGGAGGCCTCCGAAGCCTTCGGCCCGGGTTCGAATCCCGGCGGGCCCGCTTTCGCGCCAGAGGAACCCACGCGGGTCCGCGTTGTTCCGTCCGACGCAGCACGGCGCAGACGGCACGGAAAGGAAAGGGCCTCGGCGGCCGAAAAATCATGGACGCTGGGGGATTTGAACCCCCGGCCTCGTCCTTGCGAAGGACGCGATCTACCAGCTGATCTAAGCGCCCGGTTCCAGCAGGATTTCCCTGTTGGTCTACGGCGTGCTGCTGCACGCCGGATCCTCAGTTTTTCTGAGGAGGCACGCTGCAAAGGGGGAACCCCTATTTGATGGTTCGCGGCGGGCGCCAGGCTCTTGCACGGCGCGCGGCGTCGGTCGCCGTGGATCGGGACCGTCGTCTCGCGCTCGCCCTCCTCGCGGCCGGCGCGCTCGTGTTCGGCGCCGCGACCGTGTGGCTGCCGCGCCCGGTGAAGCTCGAGGAGTGGGACGGCGCGCCCCGCGCCGCGGTCGCGCGCGGGCCTGCGGTCGCGAGCTACGACGCGGCGAACGACACGACGTACGCGCTCTTCCTCTGCGGTCACGGGCGCTGCCCGGCCGCGCTGCGCGTGGAAGGCGACGCGCGCGCAAGCCTCGGCGGCGAGCGCACGTATCTTGCGGTGACGCATCGCGCGGAGGGCGCCGCCCCGATGCCCGCGCCCATCGCGCTCGCGGAGCCGCCAAGCGAGGTCACGTACGCGATGGCCGCGACGCTCGCGCCGCGCCCGCTCTGGGCCGCACTCGTGGCGACGCCGCTCGCGGTGGGCCTCGTCGCCATGGGCGCGCTCGTCGCGTGGCGCGGGCGCGCGGTCGTCACATGGGGGCGCGTGGCGGCGGGTGGCGCGGGGGCGGCGCTCGGGGGCTTCGCGGCGAGCTTCCCCGGGGACGCGATCGTGTGGGGCTACCTGTGCGTGGCGCTCGCGGTGTCGCTCGCCCTCATCGTGATGAGCGTGGATGCGTGGAAAAAGGCGCGAGCGGCTGCGGCATGGGCCGCGATCGCCATCGTCGCGATGCTGTGGTGGGCGCGCCCGTTCTTCCCGAGCCCGCCCAGCCTATAGAGAAGCGCGCGCCGGGGCGCGGCGTCCTCCCCGGGGGAGTTCACTCCCACGGGTCGCTGAACTGCGAGGCCTGCGTCTTGCAGTAGCGGTAGAAGATCCAGCTCAGCGCCCCGACGACGAAGACGGCGTCGCGCATCATCGCCCAGAACGTCATGCTGTAGTTCGTGGCGTCGCGCTGCTCCCAGAAGCCCGCGACGTACGAGTCGCGCACGAGGACGACGAGGCTCACGGCGAAGATGCCGAGGACGAGGACGTCCAGGTAGAGCATGATCTTTCGAAATTCCTTCTTCTCGAACCTGGCCGTCATCATGGGGCATCCATCCGAGGCGCTGTCTAGCGGCAAGGGATGAAGCAAGTTCTGAAGTGGTTCGCAAGAAACGAGGTGTGTCGCCAAGGGCGCCATGGAGGCCAAGGCCGCCAAGCGGGGACTGGCGAAGCTCTCGCTCGTTGCGAAAAGAATGACAGAAAAGTGTGGGACGCGCTTGGCGCCCTGGCCCGCCTTGGCGCCCTTGGCGAGCGGCCTTCAGGCCGCCGCCTTCTTCATCTCGGTATAGCCGCAGTTGCCGCAGGAGACGCGGTTCTTGTGCTCCGCGAGGAACACGCCGGGGCCGCACTTCGGGCACGCCTTCTTCTTGCGGATGAGCTGGTTGCCCTTGACCTCGTAGAGGCCGCGCTTGCCGGCCGGGCCCTTCTTCTTCGGGGCTTCCTTTCCTTTTGCCATGTTTCAGACCTCCTTACTTCCTCGCCTTCGGCGCGCCCTTCTTGGGAGCCGCGGCCGCCTGCACCTTCGCGACCTTCTTGGGCTTGAGCTCCTCGAGCTTGTTGCGCTTGAGGATGTAGTGGGGCTCGTTCTTCGCGAGCGCCTCCTGCGTGTCGTAGACGCGCACGTAGCCGCGCGTGCTGCTGCGGCCGAACGCGCTCGCCATGCTGTCGACGACGACGTTGCCCTTCTTGCTGTTGAGCTGGCCCGCGATCTTCTCGCGGATGCCATCGCGCGTCGGGGTCTTCTCGCCCTGGTGGTGCACCTGGAAGCGCACCTCCCATCGGGAGAGGAGCGGGTTGTGCTTCTTCTCGATGATCTCGATGTCCATCATTTCACGTCCATTTTCTCGAGGATGTCCTTCGCGCGTTTCCGCACGACGGGAGTGACGATCACGACCACGACCCCCTCGTTGGGCTGGCCGTAGCAGACCGCGGCGCCCTCGGGCGCCAGGATCATGGCGGGGAGGGCCGCGAGGTCCTCTTCGCCGATGACAGTGATGAGGGTCGAGCCCTTGCCGCGGATCGCGGTGTCCATGACGGACAAAAGCTGGTGCGTGATCGCCGCGGCGGGGTTCTTGACCTCGACGCGCTTCACGCCGAACTCGGGCAGGTTCTGGAGCGCGCCTTCGACCTTTGCGCCCCGCTTCGTCACGCCATCGACGAGCATGAGCTTGGGCAGGACGCCCGCGTCGAGGAACATCTGCGTGACGACGTCGCCCACCGCGATGATGGTGCGCCCGCTCGTCTTGCGAAGCGCCTCGCCCGTGTCGTGGACGGGGCCGAAAGGCTGCGCCAGCACGGGGCGCAGCGCGTGGGGAAGATGATAGCTTGTCATGTGAAGCGGGGCTCCGTTCTGGCTCCCCCCTCGGCCAGGCACGTCAACAAGGGGAGCGGGAGTTCAGTTCTGTTCTTTCAGCGCACCTTCAGGGCGTACTTTCCGGGGCGGTCGATCTGCATCTTCTTCGCGACCATGCTGTGGTCCGCGTCGGTCACGACGACGAAGCCGTTCCAGTCCTTGGAGAGGTTCGTGCCGTTGCAGGCAGGGCACTTGTCGCCCTCTTCGATGATGTAGTGGCAGTCGCGGCAGGCCTTCGTCATGCGGGCTCAGGCCTCCCTGCGCGCGCGGGGCGGGCCGCGGGGGCCGCGGGGCGCGCGGGGCGCCTTCACGGCGTTCGGGTCGCGGTCCTCGACGAGCCACTCGAGCTTGCCAAGGCCGGGCTGGCGCATGGTGAGGCCGATCTTGGACTCGCGCGGGGAGAGCTCGTTGAGGCTCACCGTGACGAGGCGGGCCCTGACCTTGTCTCCGAGCCCGACCCAGCGGCCGGTCTCCTTGCCCGTGAGGCGCTCGTTGCCGAGGTCCACGTTGAGGTAGTCGTTCATGATCTGCGACATGTGGAGCAGACCATCGAGGGGGCCGAAGCGGACGAAGGCGCCGAACTCGACGACCTCGCACACGGTGCCTTCCACGACCTCGCCGACCTCGGGCTTGAAGGCGAGCGCGTTGAACTTCACGCGCTGGTAGACCGCGCCATCGCCGTGGATGACGCGACCTTCGCCCAGGCGCTGGATGTCCGTGGCGAGGAGCGTGAAGCCGTACTTCTTGTTGAGCCGCCCCTCGAAGGAGCGGTGGACGAGCTCGCGGGCGACCGCATCTTGGTCCTCGCCGAGCTCGTTGGGCGGGATGCGGACGGTGTCTTCCATCTCGACGATCTGATAGACCATGGTCTGACCTCCGTTGCGCCCTCGCCGCCTGACGGCGGCGAGGGAGGGAGCGCCCTGGCGGGCGCAGCGGATGGGCGGCCCATCCTGGACCGCCTATATAACCGTTTGTCGGGCGAGGGCGCGGACTCGGGCGCGGGGTGGGGGCGGACGAGGGCGCGGAAGCGGCCGGCCCGCTCCCCGCCGCCCGCGTCCCGCCCCGCGCCCGCTTGCGCGCCCGCGCCCGTCACGGGCGCGACCGGCGCGCCAGCAGCGCGCCGATCGCGCGCGTGATCGGAAGCCCCGTCGCGTCCTCCAGCCAGAGCCACGCGGGCTCCGAGTTCGCTTCGAGGAAGACGTACTCGTCCTGGGGCGTGCGGATGAGGTCCACGCCGCTGTAGTCGAGCCCGCAGTCCTTCACGATCGCGGCGCACGCGCGCCGTACGGGCGCGGGGAGCTCCAGCTTCGTGTAGCGCATCCCCTCCTCGTAGTGTCGCCAGTCGATACGCGTGCTCTCCTTCTCCTGCGAGTGGATCTCGACGGCGAACACCTTCGCGCCCACGACCGTCGCCCGCACCTCGGTCCGCTTCTCCACGTACTCCTGCGCGAGCACCGGCGCGAGGCGCACGCTCTCCGCGTCGCTGATATCGTTCGAGGTGACGCGGCTCGTGAGCACGCGGCGCGACTCTGGCACGCCCGCGCTGCCGCTCGGAGATTTCACGGCCGCCGCGCGATGCTTGCGCACGAACGCGCGGAACTCCCGGGGGTCGCTCGTGAGGAGCGTCTCGGGGATCGCGAGCCCCCGCTCGCGCGCGAGGCGCAGCTGGAGCAGCTTGTCGCTCGAGGCGAGCGCGCGCCACGGATCGTTGACCCACGCGAAGCCGTGCGCCTGGCGCAGAGCCACGAGGCCCGCGATGGCGGCCGCGCGGGCGAAAGGGCGGGCGGCGCGCGCGAGCCCGGGCGCGAGGCGCACGCTCTCCGCGGAGGAGAACCAGCCGACCTTCGTCTCCGCCAGGTCGAGCGCGCCGATCCTTGCCCGCACCGGACCGCGCGGCCCGAGCGCCACGCTCAGGGTGGAGGAGGCGGGAAAAAGGCGAGGGTCGAGCACGCGCGGCTCGAGGCCGTGGCGCGGGAGCTCGTCGCAGAGCGCGACGACGTTGGGGTGGTCCGGGCGGCCCAGGAGGAGCGCGTGCCGATTCATTGGCCTTCGTTCTTGATGGTCTCGCGATCGAAGGTGGCGCCGGCCGGACCGCGCGGGGTGGGCTCGGAGCGGGCGTAGAGGAAGGGCGTGCGCTTCATGCAAGGAGCCTCAAGACCGTCAGGATAGTAAGAGCGTGTCGATAGGCCCGCTCCTACATCGAGGCCGGGCGCTTCGACATCGCCTCGATGTCGACGCTCTGCCAGGTCATCGAGGGGCCGAACTTGGCTTCGCTCGACTGCGGTTGGCTGACCCAGGTCTTGCTGTTGCCGCGCGTGAGGATGCCTCGCGAGTCGAGGAGCTCGAGGAGCGCGGCGACGTCGTCGGGGCGCATGTCGTCGCTCTCGATGCTGACGCTCACGTGGCGGTCCTGCCCGTTCTCGTCGTAGCGGAAGAGGACGCTCACCTGGTTGTCGCTCGCCTTCGCCGTGTCGACGTTCTTGAGCTTGCGACCCAGCTTCAGCTTGGTCTCGTACTCGGCCATCCCACCCCGATTCGGCTCGGAAGGTTTGGCGCTTTCTAGAAGTCGGTCACGCCGGAACCGGGCGCACCCGGATCGTCCCGGTGCCCGTCCCCTGGCCGGAGAACTCGACGGTCCAGTCGCCCGGCACGACCGCGCCGCCGGTCGCCGTGCCGGCCATAGTGACGCCGCAGTGGACGTTGGACGGGTCGCCGGTCCCGGTCGAGGGCGCGGCGAAGGCGTCCGCGTGCGTCGAGCCGTCCGGGCGCTTCACGACCGCGTGCATCGGGCCGGCGCATGCGTACCCGGTGAGGGTCGTGCCGGGTTGGAAGTCGATCACGACCTCGAGCTGGACCGTGTTGTTCGGGATGGTGAACGTCTTCGTCTCGCCGGCCGTCGCGTAGTCGTGCGTGACGTTGAGCCAGAACGTCCCTGGCGGGGTCGGCACGGGCGGCGCCGGCGTGGACGCGGGCGTCGTGTTCGTCGGCTGCGGCGTCGGCACCGTCGTCGGCGTGGGCGTCGGCTCGGGCGTCGCGTCGGGGGTCGGCGACGCCTCGGGCGTCGAGGTGACCGGGGGCGTCGTCGTGCCGGCGGGCTTCGCGCAGCCGCTCACGAGGAGCGCGAGCACGAGGATCGAGGCGAGGACGACGCGCACGTCTTCTCACCTCAGATGCCGACGAAGCTGTAGGTGACCACGAGGCCCGCGATGATGACGGAGATCGTCGTCATCGCCTTGATGAGCGGGTTGATCGCGGGGCCCGCGGTGTCCTTGAAGGGGTCGCCGACCGTGTCGCCGACGACGGCGGCCTTGTGGGCGGGGCTCCCCTTGCCGCCGTGCACGCCGCTCTCGAAGCTCTTCTTCGCGTTGTCCCACGCGCCACCCGCGTTGGACATGAGGAGCGCGAGGGCGAAGCCGCCGACGATCGTGCCCATGATCATGCCGCCAAGCGCCAGAGGGCCCAGGACGAAGCCCACGACGATCGGCGCGGCGACGGCGAGGCTGCCGGGGACGACCATCTCCTTGAGGGCCGCCTTCGTGACGATGGCGACGCAGGTCTGGTAGTCGGGCTTGCGCTTCCCGGCCATGATCTGGCCGTCGGCGAACTGGCGGCGCACCTCGTTCACGACGGCGTGCGCGGCGCGCCCGACGGCGGCCATCGCGTAGCTGCTGAAGAGGAAGACGATCGCCGCGCCCAGGAGGAGGCCCGAGAGGACGAAGGGGTTGCTGACCTCGAAGACGATGCTCTTCGAGGCGTCGAGGAGCGCGGCTGCGTGCGCGCTCTCGTTGGCGTGGTCGACGAAGTCGGCGAAGAGGACGAGGGCCGCGAGCGCGGCGCTGCCGATCGCGTACCCCTTCGTCGTCGCCTTCGTCGTGTTGCCCACGGCGTCCAGCGCGTCGGTGACCTTGCGCACGTCGGGCGGGAGCTCCGACATCTCGGCGACTCCGCCCGCGTTGTCGGTGATCGGACCGTACGTGTCGAGCGCGACGACCATGCCGGCCACGGAGAGCATGCCGACGGCGGCCATCGCGACGCCGTAGAGGCCGAGCCCGGCGCCCGCGGCGTTGCCGAGCATGTAGCTCGAGATGATGCCGGCCACGACGAAGAGGACCGGGATGAAGACGGACTGGAGGCCCACCGCGAGGCCCTGGATGATGTTCGTCGCGGGGCCGGTCGTCGAGGCGTCCACGATCCCCTTCACGGGCGCGTAGCCCTGGCTCGTGAAGTAGTCCGTGACGAAGACGAGCGCGAGCGTGAGGATCAGGCCGATGATCGCGGCGAACAGGAAGTTCACGTGGATCGTCGGGAACACGTAGGCCCACACGAGGGCGAAGCCGATCGCGCTCACGCAGCAGGTCGCGATGACGCCCATGTACAGGGCGTTCATGATGTTCTCGTTCTTCGGCAGGCGCACGAAGAAGATGCCGACGATGCTCGCGACGATGGCGAAGGCGCCAAGCGTCAGCGGGAAGAGGATGCCGGCCTCGCCGTACGCGGCGAAGACGCCGGCCGTCGCGGCGAGCGTCATCGCGGCGACGAGCGTCACGACGTACGTCTCGAAGAGGTCGGCGCCCATGCCGGCGCAGTCGCCGACGTTGTCGCCGACGTTGTCCGCGATGACGGCGGGGTTGCGCGGGTCGTCCTCGGGGATCCCTGCCTCGACCTTGCCGACGAGGTCGGCGCCGACGTCGGCGGCCTTCGTGTAGATGCCGCCGGCGATGCGCGCGAAGAGCGTGATGAGCGACGCGCCGAACGCGAAGCCGATGAGGTTCAGGGGCGTCTCCTGGACGGTGAGGCCGAAGACGCGCTGGAAGGAGATATAGAGGCCGCCCAGGCCGATGATGCCCAGGCCCACGACGGCGAAGCCGTTGACCGCGCCTGCGCGGAACGAGAGCGCGAGCGCGGGCTTGATGCCGCCGCGAGCGGCCTCCGCGACGCGCGCGTTCGAGGACACGCTGATCCACATGCCGATGTAGCCCGCGAGCGCGGAAAGGAGCGCGCCGATGACGAAGCCACCGGCCGTGAAGTACCAGAAGGCCTTGCCCGTGGCGACGCCCACGCCGGCGAAGACGATCGTGAGGATCGCCGCGAAGATGGCGACGACCTGGTACTCGACCTTGAGGAAGGCGAACGCGCCCTCGCGGACGGCGCCCTGGATCTCCTGCATGCGCGCGTTCCCGCGGCTCTTCGAGAGGATGGTGGAGGCGAGGTAGGCCGCGAAGGCGAGGGCGACGATGCCCGCGAGCGGACCGAGGTAGGAAACGGTGGCGAAGTCCAACGGGATCACCGGATGCCGGCCAGCGGCCGGCGGGGTCGCGCGGCCATTCTAGAAGGCCGGTATGAGGCTTTCGGGGCGAGTCGGGCGTGCGCGCGGGCGAGCGCGCGGGCGCCGGAACGCGCGCGCTTCGCGTGCCCGCGCCCCTCGCCCGGACTGGCTTTTATGTAGAGGTCCCATCATCGCGCGCCCATATGACCGTCGACCTCCGGCAGCGCAAGTACGCCCTCGACATCCACGGCAAGGAGATGGACGGCCAGGAGGTCGTCGTCGCGGGGTGGATGCAGGAGATCCGCGACATGGGGAAGATGGCGTTCATCATCCTCCGCGACCGCTCCGGCACGCTGCAGGTGTTCGCGATGAAGGCGAAGGTGGACGAGGCGCTCTACCTGACGCTCACGAAGGACCTGCAGCGCGAGTCGGTGATCGCGGTGCGCGGCCACGTGAAGGCCAGCGACAAGGCGAGGAACGGCTACGAGATCATCCCGTCGGAGGTCCGTGTGCTGAACCCTGCCGAGGCGCCGCTCCCCATGGGGATCGTGGACAAGGTCGACGTGGATTTCGAGACGCGGCTCGACAACCGGTTCCTCGACCTGCGCAAGCCCGACGTCGCCGCGATCTTCCGCGTGCGCTCGGCGCTCGTGAAGGCGGGCATCGACTCGTTCACGCGGATGGGCTTCTGCCAGGTGCACACGCCGCGCATCATCGGCGCGTCCTCCGAAGGCGGCACGGACCTCTTCCCGGTCAAGTACTTCGAGAAGGACGCGTACCTCGCGCAATCGCCGCAGCTCTACAAGCAGATGCTGATGGCGACCGGCATGGACCGCCAGTTCGAGGTCGCGACGTACTTCCGCGCCGAGAAGCACAACTCGTACCGGCACCTGAACGAGGTCACCGCGTTCGACGTGGAGATGGCGTTCATCGAGAGCGAGGAGGAGGTCCTCCACGTGCTCGAGACCGCCGTGCGCGACATGTGGGCGGGCGTGCACGAGCACTGCAGGTCCGAGCTCGCGATCCTCCAGAAGGAGGTCAAGGTCCCCGCCCTGCCCTTCCCCCGCGTCCACTACGACGACGCGCTGAAGATGGTGAACGAGACGAAGCGGTGGACCAACGACAAGGGCGAGGTCGCCGAGATCCCCTGGGGCGACGACCTCAACGCCGCGGCCGAGAAGATCCTCGGCGACGTCATGGTCGCGAAGGGGCACCACTTCTACTTCATCACGAAGTACCCCGAGACGATCCGCCCCTTCTACACGTACGTGGAGGAGGGCACGGCTGTCACGCGCAGCTTCGATCTCGAGCACAACGGCTTGGAGGTCACGAGCGGCGCGCAGCGCCAGCACGACCCGAAGAAGCTCGAGAGCCGCATCCGCGACAAGGGGCTCGACCCCGCGGACTTCACGGACTACCTCAAGCCCTTCCGCTACGGCATGCCGCCGCACGGGGGATTCGGATTGGGCATCGACCGGCTCACGATGGAAGTGCTCGGGCTCGCGAACGTGCGCGAGGCGGTCCTCTTTCCGCGGGACCGCACGCGCCTCGCGCCGTAGGCGCACTCGGCATCGAGCACCTGCCCATCGCACGCTCCACGTCGAACGGAACCACGGCGCTCTCGAAGGACACGAAGACGTGACGGGGTCGTCGTCGGGGGCGGCGCAAGCTTGGGCGGGACATCCGCTCGGTTGGCAGAAGATTCTTGCGAGGCCCGGACTCCTTGGGGACTCGGTGGCCGCCGCCCCAGTACGCGACGAGATCGTGGTCCTGCTCGTGGACGACGATCCGTTCATCCGCGAATTCCTGCCCCTCCTCGTCCTCCGCGGCGCCCCTCCGGGTACGCCGCTCCCCCGCATCGAGGTCGCGCAGGCGCCCGAGGAGGCGCTTGCGCTGAGCGGCTCGCTGAAGGCGACGCGCCTCGTCGTGGTCTCGGATTTTGATCTCAAGACCGCGACGACGGGCCTCGACCTTCTCGTCGAGATGGCGCGCCGCCGGCCCGATTCGGTGCGGATCCTCCTCAGCGGGCACCGCCGCGTCGAGCTGGGCTCCCTGGTCGATCACCCCGAGCACGTGCAGTGCTTCCTGGAGAAGCCGTTCAAGCTGCAGGAGCTGATCGCCCCCCTCTGGCAGGCGATCCTCACGGGCCTCGCGACGCGGGATCCTCGTCAGGGATCGTGAACCGGAACACGCTCCCCTTCCCTCGTCCCTGGCTCTCGACCCAGATGCGCCCGCCATGGCGCTCGACGATCTTCTTGCAGAGGGCGAGCCCCATCCCGGTCCCAGGATGGCGCCCCCGCGGATCGAGGCGCGTGAAGATGGTGAAGAGGCGCGGGACGTCGACGGGATCGATGCCGAGCCCTTCGTCCTTGACGCTGAAATGCCAGGCGCGCCCCTCGCGGCGCGCGTCGATCTCGATGCGAGGCGGGGCGCCGGGGGCGGTGAACTTGATCGCGTTCTGGACGAGGTTCTGGAACACGCGTGGCAGATGCACGGGGTCCCCATGGATGGCGGGGAGGTCGCCGACGCGGATCTTCGCGCGCGCTTCGCGGATGGCGACGTCGAGCGATTCGAGGACGTCCGCCACCGCCTTCTTCGTGTCGACGATCTGCCCCGAGCCCCCCTTGTCCGCGGACGAGTATTCGAGGAGCGCCCGCACGAGCTCGTGCATCCGCGAGGTCCCGGCTGCCGCGCGCTCGAGGAGGAGCCGCTGGCCGGCGTCGAGCGAGAGCTTGTCGTCCTCGAGGAGCATGTGGACGCTCGTGCCGATCGCGCGCAGCGGCTCCTGGATGTCGTGGGAGGCGACGTACGCGAACTCGCGGAGCTCCGCGTTGGAGCGCTCCAGCTCGAGCGCGGTCCGCGTCAATTCCGAGATGTCCGTCACGATGAGGCAGACGTGCGGGACGCTGTCGCCCTCGCGCACGAGGAACGAGCCGCTCGCCACGAGCGCGGGGACGCGGGTCCCGTCCACGGCGAGGATCGGGATCTCCAGTGAGACGCCAGCCGTGGGCTCCTTGACGAGGCGCTGGATCGAGGGGCGGTCGGTCTCGTCGACGAAATCGTGGATCGAGCGCGCGAGGACCCGATCCAGCGTCGTCCTCGCAAGCTGCGCGAACCGCGCGTTCGCGTACACGATGGTCCCGTCGGGCGCGAGCGTCAGCGCACCTTCCGCCATCGTCTCGACAAGGATGCGAAAAGGATGGTCGGCGCCTTCGAGCGTGTAGGCGCGCTCGCCTCGCGGTCCGCTCACGACGATCGCGTCGACCTCGCCCGACCTGATCGCGTCAAGCGTCGCCTCGGCCTCCTCGAGCCTTGCGCGCAGCCGCTCCCACTCCTTCTCGCTCCGGCGCCCGGGCTTCGCGGCCTTGCGGGAGCGCGCTCCCTTCTTCGAGGTCATCCCTTCTTCGCCGCCCTCGCCGCGGCCTCGATGGCGGCGGCGCGTTTGAGGTCCAGGCCGAGGAGTACGCGTTCGCGTGCGCTTAGATCCCCGACCAGGCGGCGGATCGGGGCGGGGAGCTTCCGGATGAGCGTCGGGACGGCGACGATCTGCTCGCCTCGCGCGAGCGCGGGCTGCTGGTAGATGTCGATCACCTGGAGATCGTAGCGGCCTTCGAGGTGGACGTCGCAGATCTGCTTGATCGTCTCCACGGCGCGTAGCGACGCGGGGGTCGCGCCGGTCACGTAGAGCTTGAGGACGAAGCGATCCCTGCGCGCCGCGCGCGCCTTCGTCCGCGAGGACGCGGGGCGACGGGCGGGCATCTTCGTCGACGTGCGTCGCCCCTTCTTGGCGCCCTCCTTGGGCGCCGGCGCAGCGCGCTTCCGGGTCATCGGCGCCGCTCCTGGTCGGGACGCACCTGAAGTCCGACGAGCGTGCGCTCCTCGTTGCTGAGGTCCCCGATGATCTTCTTCACGGGCGGAGGAAGGCGCCGCACGAGCGTCGGGACGGCGATGATCTCGTCGCCGCGCGCAAGCTTCGGATCCACGAGGAGGTCCACGACCTCGATCGAGTAGCGACCCTTGAGATGCACCTCGCAGAGCCGCTGCAGGTTCTCCAATGCGGCCAACGACTTGGGCGTCTGCCCAGCCACGTAGAGCCTGAGCTTCCAGCGCTCGGCCTTGGGCCTCGCGGCCTTGGCGGGGACCGGACGAGCCTTGCTCGTCTTCTTCGCGCCCTTCGCGCCTTTCCTGGCCTGCTTGGCCTTCGCCATCAGGATCGCCTCTTCCCGCCGCGCGCAGGCATCCCCTCACGGCCTCGAGCCAGCGACGCACGGGACCGCGTGGCCTGCTCGATGCGTTCGGACTCGACCATATCGGCGTGCTTTTCGGCGCGAGCGGCCTCGTCGATCTCCTCCTCGACGGCCTTGATCTGTGCCTGGAGCGCGTGGCGCTTGCGACGGACGTCCTCCGCGCGCCCTGCGGCCGCCGATCGCTGCTCGACCTCGCGCACGGCCTCCTTCGCCTCGTGGGCCGCGCGAGCGCTCCCCGTGAGGACGCCGGAAGGGCCGACGTAGATGTCGCGCAGCTGGATGCCCTTCTTGGACATGGTGAACTCGCGAAGCTGGTTGCTGTGCGGCATGCCGCGAGACTTGAGGATCCCGATCGCGCGGTTGCGCTCTCCGTTCTCTTCGAAGTTGCGCAGGTGGATCCACGTGTCCACGATGGAGCTGATCCCGACGACGCTGTCCTCGAACGTGGGCGCTTCGTTGAGGGCGCTGAACACGCTCGTGATGTGGTGGCTCTTGAGATGATCGACGAGCCGCGTGAGCATCGACCGCACAGTCTCGAGGTTCCCCGCGCTGTGGAAGTCCGTCACGGGGTCCACGATGACGACGCGCGGCTCGAAGGCGCGGATCTCTTTCACCATGCGCGCGAGGTGCATCTCGAGGCCGTACGTCGTCGGCCGCGAGCACTGGAAGCGCAGAAGCCCCGATCTCGCGAAGGGCGCGAGATCGACGCCGATGCTCCGCATGTTGCGGATGATCTGGCTGGGGGACTCCTCGAATCCGAAGTAGAGGCAGCGCTCCCCGCGCGCGCAGGTCGCCTGGACCATGTTCGCGAGGAGGCTCGACTTCCCGGTCCCGGTCGCTCCCGTGATGAGGGCGGTCGAGCCTTCGTAGACCCCTTTCGCGCCGAGCATCTCGTCGAGCCCGGGCGTCCCGGTGGAGACGCGACGCTCGGAGCTTTCGTGGATGAGCTCGAGGCCCGTGATGGGAGCGATGCTCAAGCCATCGTTGTCGATGAGGAACGGGTAGGCGTTGGAGCCGTGACGCGAGCCGCGGTATTTGACGACCCGGATCCGTCGCGTGGCGACGTCGCCTTCGAGCCGGTTGTCCAGCGCGATCACGCAGTCTGTGACGTACTCCTCGAGCCCGTGCCGCGTGAGCGAGCCGCCCACGCCCGACTCCGCGGTGACGACCGTCGTGAGCCCCTTCTCCTTGAGCCACGCCATCAGGCGCGCGAATTCGCTGCGCAGCACGGCGTGGTCGTCAAGGCCAGCAAAGAGGGCGTCGAGCGTGTCGAGCACGACGCGCTTCGCCCCGACCGCATCCACCGCGCTCTGGAGTCGCACGAAGAGGCCATCGAGCGTGTACTCGCCGGTCTCCAGCATCGTGTTCCGGTCGACGCGGATGTGGTCCACGGCGAGCTTGCCCTGACGCCGGAGCGCATCCAGATCGATGCCGATCGAAAGCGAGCTCTTTGCGATGTCCTCGGGGCTCTCCTCGAACGCGAGGAGGACGCCGTTCTCGCCTTCCTCCAGGATGCCCGCAGAAAGAAATTGGCAGGCCAGGTTCGTCTTGCCAGAGCCCGCCCCTCCCGCGACAAGCGTCGGGCGGCCGCGGGGAAGGCCGCCATCCGTGATGTCGTCGAGGCCCGCGATCCCGCTTGGCGTTTTCTGCACTCCTTCGATCCGGCTGGCCCCTTTCCGTCTCGCTCCCACGTGCGTTCGCTCCGCGCGGCCTCTCGCCACGGGACGCCCAAACCTCGGAATCCCGCTTAAAGGGAGCGTCATCCCTGGAAGCGAGCGACCGGGTGAGCAACGGCGCGGGCGCTTCGTGCTCGCGCGGCGCCGCGTCGGCCTCCGGACGGCGCTCACGGGCGCGGCATCGCGCCGGTCGCCTCACGGCATGCCAGGCAGGAGCGGCGGCGTGCCCGCGACGCAGTCAAGGCCGTCACCGCCGTTCGGGACCGGGTCGAAGCCGTACGTGTACTCCGTCATGGTGCAGTAGGGCTCGCCTGGCTCGCCGCCGAACGACCACGAGTAGCCGTACCACGCGACGCCCGCCGCCTTGTACTCGCCTGTGTTCTCATCGAACGAGTAGTAGCCCACGGCGAGGCCGCTGTCCTCCTCGGCGTAGAAGCCGTCGTCGTACGTGTAGCAGTAGCTCGACACGCTCGCGTGCTGCGAGCCGTCGTCGACGTGCACGCCGCGCTCGGCGCCGTCGTTCGCGCCTTCGCAGCCGTCGCCGGACGAGGTGACGTTGGCGCACGTGTCGGCGTCGAGGCAGACGGGGTCCGCGGCGGCGGCGGGGACGAGGGCGGTCGCGAGCAGGCACAGGATCAGAAGCTTCGTCGTCATGATATCAGTCTCCCTGCGGAATGGGAATGTCGCTCCCCAGCACGAAGGCCGGCGTGCGCCAGCAGCGCTCGCCCGCGAGGGCGCGGCAGAGCGGCTGGTTGTCGTTCTCGTCCACGTTGCGGTCGATGCGGAACGTGTGGTCCCCCGCCGGCATGCCGGGAAGGAGGAAGCCGTCCGACATCGCGATCGGGTCGCCCGGCCCGTCGACGGAGATCTCCTGGAGGCCGAGGTGCGACCCGGCCCAGAAGGACGCGAACAGCGCGCCTTCGATGGGCACGGTCGCGGCGGCGTCGAGCTGCGCCTTCGCCTCCACGACGCCATCGCGCACCGGCAGCGACTCGCGCGCGACGACGTTCGCCGCGCCGTCGAGGTCGCGTTCGGTGAGGAGGAACGCGTCGCCGCTCGTCGTCGCGAGAACGGTCGCGCCGTCGTCGGCGAACATGCGCCATTCGCCCGTCGTCGCTCCCTCGAACGCGCCCAACGCAACGACGATCCACTCGTGGTCGTACGCGGGATCGAAGTCGACGCGCATCTCGATGGGCCATGGCGATCCGCCGGAGAGCTCGGAGACGAGCGTGCCGGTCTGCGCGGTCTGCGCGTGGAGCTCGTGGCCGCCCTCGTCGTACCAGGTCGGGTTGATGAGGCCGTTGAACTCCATCGTCTCGGCGTCGATGAACCAGAGGCCGAAGCTCGCGAAGGTCGCCTCCTCGTGCGTCGCGGCGAGCCACACGCTGAAGAAGGAATGGGCGGGCAGGAAGAGGCGCCACGCCGTCGCGGTGGGGCCCTCGAACGGGATGCTCTGGATCAGCGGCGCGTCGGGCGGGTCGAATGCGGCGACGGTGGGCGCGAGGAGCAGAGCTATCACGAGCAAGGCGCGCATAGGGCCTCCCGAGACGCGAGCGGCCCCCCGAGGGAAAAGCATTCCCGTCCGGAAGCCTCTGCGACCGTATGCGTACCCTGCTCGTCGCCCTCCTGCTCGCCGCGCCCCTTGCGGCGGGGGAAGCCGACATCGGCGCCCTCGTCGCGAGCCTGCGGGCGCAAGGCGCCACCACGCTCACGGGCGCAGAAGGGGCGCCCGCCGTGCCCGCGGACGTGGGGTACGCCGTCCGGACGGAGGATCTCCCGTGCTACGTCGCGGCGCTCCTCACCGTGTTCGAGGTGACGACGGACGGCGTGCCGCGCGACGGGATCGAGATCGAGCGCACGCTCCTCGCGCCCGAGCCCGTCGTGCCGTGCGGCTATGGCTTCGAAAGCTGGGTGGGGGAAGCGCGCGCGACGGTCGCGCCCGATGCGTGGGACTGGGTCGCGTGCACGGCGTTCGAAGGAGGACTCGGCGGCTGGGCCGCGATCAGCGCGCCGTGCCACGTCGCGGACTTCTCCGAGGTGACGCTCACCGGGCGCGTCGGCGTCGTGCGTCTCTCCGATTGCTCGGCGGAGGGCGTGTGCGTCACGATGCAGCAGGTCTTCGGTGGCACGAACAACGCGCCGGGCCACGCGGACGCGGCGTCCATCCGCATCGCCTGAAGCTTGCGGCTACGGCCGCGGGCAGAAAGGCGAAGCGCTTATCTTATCCCAGGTCGCAGACGGGCGAAGGTGTGTTTTCAGTGACGCGAGGAATGAACTATACCGACTTCCTCGAGCTTGGCGCGAGCGCGCGCCCCGAAGAGTTCGTCTGCACGTTCCGCCTCGAAGCGCATCCCTCGGTCAAGTTCGACTGGGCCGCGGGCGCGCTCGCCGCCGAATCGAGCATCGGGACGTGGGATCCGGGCCTCACGACGATGACGGGGGAGGAGCGCCAGTACGGCGCCCGCGTCATCAAGCTCGACGAGGAGAAGAAGCTCGTCTGGATCGCGTACCCGCCGGCCCTCTTCGAGTTCGGCAACCTCTCGCAGCTCCTCTCGAGCGTCGTGGGCAACGTGTACGGCCTCAAGGAAGTGCAGAAGCTGCGCTTCGTGGACATCGAGATGCCCAAGGAGTTCGTCCGCAGCTTCAAGGGCCCGCAGCTCGGGATCGAGGGCGTGCGCAAGATGACGGGCATCCACGGGCGCCCGATCACCGGCACGATCGTGAAGCCCAAGCTCGGCCTCTCGTCCGAGAACTGGGCGAAGGCCGCATACAACGCGTGGCGCGGCGGCATCGACTTCGTGAAGGACGACGAGAACCTCACGAGCATGCCGTTCAACACCTTCCACAAGCGCGTGGAGCTCGTCATGGAGGCCAAGAAGAAGGCCGAGCGAGAGACGGGCGAGAAGAAGCTCTACTTCTGCAACGTGAGCGCGCCCGTCACGGAGATGAAGCGACGCGCCGACGAGGTCATCGGGCGCGGCAACGACTACGTCATGATCGACGTGCTCACCGTCGGCTGGTCCGCCGTGCAGGAGATGCGCGACTTCCTCGACGGACGCGGCATCGGCATCCACGCGCACCGCGCGATGCACGGCGCGTTCAGCCGGCTCGAGGAGCACGGCATCGACATGTTGCCGGTCTCCAAGTGGATCCGCATGGCCGGCGCCGACACGCTCCACGCCGGAACCCTTGGCGCGGGCAAGATGTTCACCGAGGGCGGCAAGTCGCACGCCAAAGGGATCTACGACATGCTCCGCGGAGACATGCACGGCCTCAAGCCGACCCTCCCCGTCGCCTCGGGCGGCATGCACCCGGGCGTCATCGCGCAGGTCTGGGAGGCCAACGGCGGCTCGCCCGACTTCTGCGCGGCCGCAGGTGGCGGCGTCCACGGGAACCCGCTGGGCTCGCAGGCCGGCGCGAAGGCGATGCGGCAGGCCGTCGAAGCCTACCAGAAGGGCATCAGCCCCGAGGAATACGCGAAGACGCACGATGAGCTCGCCGCCGCCATCAAGCGCTGGGGCACGAAGCCCGTGAGCGGCGCGGAGTAGGAGCGCGAGGCCAGCTTCGCCCAGAGCGACCTACGCGACGACGCGACCCACGCGACATGCTATCAGGGTCGCGTGCGTCGCGTCCGTCGCGCTGCGCGACGCGGCGCAAAGGGAGCCAAGCTTAAGCCCCCAAACCCCCCAACAGAGTTGACTCGAACATGGAAGGTCTCAACCTCAAGGCCAAGATCCTCGACATCGACCTTGGCAAGTTCCAGGTGCTCCTGCACTCCGCCGACGCCGAGGAGCTTGGCGTCCATCCGGGCGACCGCGTCCGCGTGCACGCGAACAACCTCGACGTGATCGCCGTCGTCGACGTCACGAAGAGCGTCGTGCCCGAAGGCATCATCGGCGTCTTCGCCGACGTACGCACGCACTTTGGCGTCGAGGACGCGCACGACATGTTCGTGCGGCCTGCGGAAAAGCCCGAGAGCGTCCGCTTCATCAAGAAGAAGATGCACGGCAAGAAGCTCACGCGCGAGGAGATCGACCAGGTCATCGTCGATACGGTGAACGGATCCCTCACCGACATCGAGCTCTCCGCGTGGGTCACCTCGCTCGAGATCAACGACATGGACATGGAGGAGATCGAGTACCTCACACGCTCCATGGTGAAGCACGGCGAGGTCCTCGACTTCGGCCCCGAGGCCGTCGTCTTCGACAAGCACTCGATCGGCGGCGTGCCAGGCAACAAGATCTCGCTCCTCATCGTCCCCATCGTCGCCGCGGCCGGCCTCCTCATCCCCAAGACATCGAGCCGCGCCGTCACCGGCGCCGCCGGCACCGCGGACGTGATGGAGGTCTTCGGACCCGTGAGCCTCTCGGGCCCCCAGATCATGGAGATCACGCGCGACGTCGGCGGCGTCCTCTGCTGGGGCGGCGGCGTCAACCTCGCCCCCTCCGACGACATCATCATCCGCGCCGAACACCCCCTCTCCATCGACCCCCGCGCCCAGCTCCTCGCGAGCGTCATGGCCAAGAAGAAGGCCGTCGGCGCCAACAAGGTCGTCATGGACCTCCCCATGGGAGACGGCACGAAGCTCCCCACGATCGACGACGCCAAGAAGATCGGCCGCATGTTCATCGACCTCGGAGAACGCCTCGACATGCAGGTCGAATGCGCCGTCACCTACGGCGGCCAACCCGTCGGACGCGCCGTCGGATGCTCCCTCGAAGCGAACGAAGCCCTCGCCGCGCTCCGCGGCCTCGAGACCGCCCCCAGATCCCTCGTCGAAAAAAGCGTAGGCATCAGCGGCATCATCCTCGAGATGGGCGGCGTCGTCGGCCGCGGCAAAGGCCGCGCCAAAGCCGAAGAGATCCTCCGCTCGGGCGAAGCCCTCGCGAAATTCATCGAGATCGTCGAAGCCCAGAACGGAAAGGTCCCCAAAGGCGACTTCGCCATCGGCCCCTTCCACGCCGACCTCACCACCGTCGAAGGCGGCTACGTCTCCGGCATGAAGAACAAAGCGCTCATCGCCATCGCACGCGCCTCCGGCAGCCCCAAGGAACACGGCGCAGGCATCGTCGTCCACCACAAACGCGGAGACCGCGTCGCCCCCGGCGAACCCATGATGACCATCTACGCCGAATCCCAATACCGCCTCGACCAGGCCATGGCGCTCGCGCGAAAAACGCAACCCATCATCGTCGAAGGCATGCTCCTCTCCAGGATGCCGGAAGTGAGGGAGCTCTAAGTTCAGTCAGCCAGGAAGGCTCAACCACCGCTCCCGTGTGCCGAAATGACCTGGGTTGAAGGCGGGGGGGCACGTCCTGCTGACGGTGTATCCTGATCGGACGTGGGCGCGCATCCTGTTCGCGGATCGCCTGCGCAGGAACCCTACGGAGGCCATGGTCCGATCGGAACGGTACATGGCCGATCGCTTCGGGCGGGATCCGTTCCGAAGAGAGCGCGTGGTCGGCGAGCGTATCGCGGATTTCTATTTCCCTCTTCAGCGAGTCGTTGTCGAAGTCGATGGCCCTTCCCATGATAACATCGACCAGTGGGTCAAGGACCGGTTTCGCGATCTGGAGATGAGCCAGCGTGGGCTTCTCGTCCTTAGATCTCGTAACAGCGACGTCTTTGAGCGTGCAGGCTGGGTGATGGCAAGAGTCGAGGCCGCGGTTCAGGCGCGTAGCCAAATTTAGCCGTCCCCCTGCCTCGCCCCATCCAGACTTCCGGAGGTCCGCAAGGGTCGCCTCGAATTGCGCGGTAGCTGCCTTGAGATCTTCAATGATCTCCTCGGCGATGACGTGCGGCGAGCAGGAGCAGCGTCAGGACCACGGGACGCAGCGACATCCCGCGAAGGTGGCCCCCTCACCCGGGAAAACGTTGCCCCTCAGGGCGCGAAGGATCCCCTGCGCGCGGTCACACGAGGAAGAAGCTCAGTGCCGCGGCCACGGAGGCGACCGCCGTCATGAGCGCGAACCCCGGGAGGGCGCCCTCGTACGTCTCGCGGTGCGTCCAGCGGAGGATGAGGAGCTTCCCGCCGACGCTCGCCGCGGTGGCGAGAAGCGCCGTGCGGATCGCGATCGTGAGCGGGATGCTCCCGTTCGCCGCGAGCGACCCCAGCGAGGCGATGACGGCGCCTGCGCTCACGAACCCGCCAAGCGCCGCGAAGTAGACGCCGGCGTCTCCGAGGTTCTGGCTCGCGAGCGTGACGAGCACGCTCACGGCGGCGAAGTAGAGCGCGAAGCGGAGGGCTGGGAGGACCGCGAACGGGTTCTTCACGCGCACCGCGGCGCCCTCGTCCTGGGACGGCGCGCCAGACGAGCGGCGTCGCCACGCCGAGTAGAGCCCGACCATCGCGATGAGGAGGAAGAAGGGCGCGATCGCCATCGCGAGATGGAAGCTCGTGTCGGCGAAGGCCGCGATGGCGAAGTTGCGCACGAGCATCGTGGTGCTCGCGAGGAGCGAGCCCACGACGGCGGCGCCCACGAGGCGTCGGTCCTCCTTCGCCCGCTGCGCGAGCCCGGCCGTGGTGGCCTCGCTGTTCACGAGGCCGCCCATGAGGCCGCTGAACTGGATGCCGCGGTGCGGGCCGATCTGGCGCATCGCGATGAGGCTCGCGAAGCTGATGCCCGCGACGAAGACGCTCACGAGCAGGATGACGTAGGGGTCGACGAGCTTTCCCCGCCCGATCCACGACACGGGCAGGTCGTCGCCCGTGAAGGTCGCGGTGAGCGGGAGGAGGATGAAGACGAGCGTGATGAACTGGAGCGCCGAGAGGATCTCCGTGTCGTCCAGGATGGCAGCGAAGCGGTGGAGGCGCTTCTTTGTGAGGAGGAGCGCGGTCGTCACGACGCCGACGGTCACGGCCTCGAAGACGTAGTGATAACCGATCGCAAGGCCGAGGAGGAACGTGATGACCATCGTGACGGGCGTCGTGATGCCGGTCTGCCCGACGCTCATGCGCATGTGCATGAACATGTAGGCGAGCCCGAAGGCGCCAAAGAGGCCGGCCGCGATGACGAAGGGGGAGGCCACCTCGATCGCCATGACCGCGGTGAGGAAGCCGGCGATCGCGACGAGTGGGAACGTGCGCACGCCAGCGATGACCGGGAGGCCGTCGTCGCGGTGCTCGCGCTCGACGCCGATCAGGCCGCCCATCGCGGCCGAGACGAAGAACTCGACGAAGAAGCCTGACGGGCCGGCCATCGCGACCCTCGCACTTCGGACTCGCGCGATATAGCCTCGTCGGCTCCGGCCTTCGTGGGGCGGGGGCTCGTTGCGGCGGCTTGTCCTTGTCCTGGCCGTCGGGCTTGCCGCGGTCAGGACAAGGGCAAGGACAGGGACAAGGTCAAGGACAAGGACAAGGACAAGGACAAGGACAAGGACAACGTCCTTTGGAACGGGAATCCTCAAACGACCCCGCCTCGTGGCGGCGCCCATGAAGCTCGCCTACGAGCTCGCGATGCCGCAGCCGGAGACGCACCTCTACCACGTGACGGTGCGCGTGTCCCGCGCGCGCGGCGGGCGGCTCCTTTTCCGCATGCCCGCGTGGGCTCCGGGGAGCTATCTGATCCGCGACTACGCGCGCCACGTGCAGGACTTCGAGGCGACGGATGGCGCCGGGAAGGCGCTGCGATGGACGCGCGTCGACAAGCAGACGTGGGAGGTCGAGACGGATGGCGGCAAGGGGATCGTCGTGCGCTATCGCGTCTATGCGAACGAGCTCTCGGTGCAGACGAGCCACCTCGACGCGACGCATGCGTACGGGAACGGCACGTCCGTGTTGATGTACGTCGAGGGCGCGAAGGGATCCCCCGCGACGCTCGCGATCGCGCCGCCCAAGGGCTGGCGTGTGGACATCGCGCTCCCGAAACGGGGCGGCGTGTGGCGCGCGGAGGACTACGACGCGCTCGTGGACGCGCCCTGGGAGATCGGCACGCATCGGACGCTCGCGTTCCGCGTGCGTGGCAAGCGTCACCGGCTCGCGATCTACGGGCGCGGGAACGAGGACGAGGACCGCCTCGTCGCGGACCTCACGCGCATCGTCGAAGAAGAGGCGGAGATCTTCGGGGGGCTCCCGTATGAGGAGTATCTCTTCATCCTGCACCTGGCGGACAAGCCCGCGGGGGGCCTGGAGCATCGCGGGAGCAACACCTCGATCGTGGATCGATGGACGTTCCAGCCGGGGAAGAAGTACGAGGACTTCCTCGCGCTCGAGGCGCACGAGTTCTTCCACACGTGGAACGTGAAGCGGCTTCGCCCCGCTCTCCTCGGCCCCTTCGACTACGCGAAGGAGGTTCACACGACGCTCCTCTGGGCGATGGAAGGGATCACGAGCTACTACGATCACCTCGTCCTCGCCCGCGCGGGCCTCATCTCGGAGGATCGCTATCGGGAGTTCCTCGCCGAGACGATCACGAAGCTTCGCCAGCAGCCGGGCCGCTTCAAGCTCTCGCTGTCGCAGTCGAGCTTCCTCACCTGGGTGAAGCTCTACAAGCAGGACTCCAACTGGATGAACACGGGTGTCAGCTACTATCTCAAGGGCGAGCTCGTGGGCCTCGTGCTCGATCTTGCGATCCGCGACCGCACGGACGGAAAGCAGGGACTCGACGACGTCATGCGCTTCCTCTGGGAGACGTATCCCGTGGACGGCCCCGGTATCCCGGAGCTCCACGCGGGCGGCCGCGACGGCTGGCGCATCGCGATCGAGAGCGTGACGGGCCTCTCGTGGCGCGCCTTCTGGTCGAAGTACATCGACGGCACCGACGAGGTGGACTTCGAGGCGTTCCTCGAGAAGGTCGGTTGGACGCTGCGCGCGGTGGCGAAGGACGACGATCCCCAGAAGAAGGAGGCGACGGGCGAATACCTCGGCCCCGGCGCCTGGCTCGGCGCGGAGCTCAAGGAGCACGAGCGCCGCGTGAAGGTGCAGCACGTGCTCGTCGCCTCGCCTGCGATCGCGGCCGGGCTCGCGCCCGAGGACGAGATCGTCGCGATGGACCGCATGCGCGCGAACGACAAGGAATGGGTCGAGAAGCGGCTGCGCGAGCGCCTGCCGGGCGACCTCGTCACGCTCCACTGGTTCCGCAGGGGCGAGCTCGTCGAGCGTGAGATCATGCTCGGCGAGAACCCCCCCGAGAAGTGGACGATCGAGCAGGTGGACAAGTCCACGCCGCGCCAGAAGCGCCTGCGCGAGGACTGGCTCGCGCCCCTCGCAGGCGCGAAACGAAGGAAGCCCGTCGCGGGCGGCAAGGGGCGCGGCCGCAACGCGCAGCGGGGGGCGAAGCGCGCGCGGCCTCAGGCGCCGCGGCCGCCGCGACGCGAGTAGCGGCGGCGTCCGACGGCGAGGTGCACGACGGCGAGGATCACGCCGACGACCATCGCGATCCACCCGGCCCACGCGAGGATCGGCGCGAAGGCGGCCATCGGCGTGAGCGCGAGGCCCACGCCGAGGAGAAGGAGAAAGAGGCCGAGCGCGAGGAGTCCCACGCGCCCGGGTTCGGAAGAGATCGCTCGTCAAGTCTCTGGCCATCTCACGGATGGCCTCGGGTCCCCCTTACGGGTAGCCCGGTCGGCGGTACTCGCGTTCGACGACGACGTCGCGGTTGCGGCGGCCCGAGAAGGCGTAGATCAACGCCAACACGATGCCGATCGCCACGCACACCCAACCCAGCCAGATGAGAGGCTGCGAGAGGGTCGCGAGACCGAGCACGTTCGTGAACGCCAGCACGAGGCCGACGAGGACGAGCACGATGCCGAATGCAAGCATGCCCATGCTGGGGACGTCGTCCGCACGGGAGGTATCTTTTGTGGCCGGAACGGCGGTCAGGCCCGCCCGCGTCAGGGCGTCACCACGTCGCGCTGGGCTTTCGTGGTCACTTCCGGGCGCCCGTCAGGATGGATGTACACGTCGATCTCGTTCCTGACGCCGAACTCCGGCAGGTACACGCCCGGCTCGATGCTGAAGAGAAGGCCGGGGATCAGCTCGCGCGTGTCGTACGTCTCGAAGCCGTCGAGGTTGGCGCCCTCGCTGTGCACCTCGTAGCCGATGCTGTGGCCCGTGCGGTGGGTGAACCAGCCGGCGAGCCCCTTGTCCACGAGATGCTGGCGGACGGCGGCGTCCGTCGCGGCGCCCGTCGTCGGCTTCCCGGCCTTGTGCGCGGCCTCGATGTGCATGACGCCGGCGTCGCGCGCGTCGCGGACGGCCTCGAAGACCTCCAGATGCTTCTTGGGGACGTTCCTCCCCACGAAGCCGGTCCACGTGATATCACCGTACACCGCGCCAGGCTTCGCGAGCTTCGCCCACAGGTCGAGGAGGACCCAATCGTCGCGCTGGATCACGGCGCTCCCTTCGGCGGGCGGCGCGTAGTGCGGGTCGCCCGCGTGCGCGTTCACGGCGACGATCGGGTCGTGGTCCGTCACCATCCCCTCGTCGCGGAAGCGTTTCGCGAGATGCTGCTGAGCCTCGCGCTCGGTGATCCGCCCGCCCGCGAGCACGGTGCTGAAGATGTGCGCGAACGTCGCGTCCTTGGCCTCGTCGAGCTTCCTCGCGGCCGCCCGATGCGTCTCCAGCTCGGCTGCGGAGAGGCGCGCGTAGGCGAACTGGTAGAGGTCGCCGCTTGGGACCACCGACTTCCCCATGCCACGGACCATGTCGAGCGTGCCGCCATCGACGCGCGAGACGTACGGCAGCGCGCCGCCTGGCGCGTACTCCATGGCGACGGTGCGCGCGTCCTTCAGGACCTCGACGAGCGCGTCGGCGAGCGAGGCGCGGTGCGTGTAGCTGCGCACGCTGGCGTCCACGCCCTTGAACTGCCCCGCGTCGATCATGCTGCCCACGAGCGTGGGACGGCCATGCGCGGGGATCCAGTAGAAGACGCGGCGCGTGAGGTGGCGGTCCTCCCCACCCAGCACTCGCTTGAGGACCGGGTTGGAGCCCTTGAAATCGTAGACGAGCCAGCCGTCGATGCCCTTCTGCTGGAGGTACTGCTGCGCGTCCCGGAGGCTCATGCGCCGCGCACGCTCCGCCGCGGGCTTCAAGCTTCGCCAGGCGCCTGCCGGCGCATGCGCGCCCTCGTGCTCCTTTCGCTCGTGCTTCTGGTCCCGGTGGCGCTCGCAGGCGCGACGCACGAGGTCGACGTGCGAAACTCGGGATACACCGACGTCGAGAGCGGCACGCCGGTCACCTCGATCCATGTGGGCGACACGGTGCTCTGGCGAAATCTCGAGGGCCACCACACGATCACGGACATCGACGGCTCCGCGAGCCACGGCGGCTTCTCCGCGGGGGAGACGGCGTCGCACACGTTCACCGCGCCGGGTGTGACGCCGTACCGGTGCTCGTTCCATCTCAACATGCACGGGCTCATCGTTGTCGGACCGTGACGGAACACCCATCGCGTGCCGTACATGGCCGGAGGGCGAAACCCTGATGCGGGCCGCCTCGCTCGCGCAGCCCATGTCCTCCGCCGCTGTCGTCGCCCGCGGGCTGCGGAAGAAGTACGGAGACTTCGAGGCCGTGAAGGGCATCGACTTCGACGTGCCGCGCGGCAGCGTGCTCGGCTTCCTGGGCCCGAACGGCGCCGGCAAGACGACGACGATGCGCATGGTGTACGGCCTCTCCCCTCGCACGTCCGGCACGCTCGAGGTGCTCGGCCGGGACATCGACGCGCACGCGCGCTCGATCAAGCAGCGCATCGGCGTCGTGCCGCAAGAGTCGAACCTTGACGCGGACATGACGGCGCGCGAGAATCTTCTCGTGTTCGGCCGCTTCTTCGACATCGTGGGCGCGCGCCTGCGCGATCGCGTCGACGAGCTCCTCGCCTACGTGCAGCTCACGGAGAAGGCGGACGAGCGCGTGACCGAGCTCTCCGGCGGCATGAAGCGCCGCCTCCACATCGCGCGCTCGCTCCTGAACGATCCCGAGCTCCTCGTGCTCGACGAGCCCACGACGGGCCTGGATCCGCAGAGCCGCGTGCTCGTGTGGGAGCAGATCCGCGCGATGCGACGCGCGGGGAAGACCGTGCTCCTCACGACGCACTACATGGACGAGGCGGAGAAGCTCAGCGACTCCCTGCTCGTGATCGACGCGGGCCGCATCATCGAGCGCGGGACGCCGGCCGATCTCATCGCGCGCCACATCGGCCGCGAGGCGCTGGAGCTCGCGGTGGATCCCGCGGAGGACAAGCGCGTGCTGGAGCGGGTGGAGGCGACGCACGCCGAGCGGGTCGGGGACGAGCTGCGCCTCTTCGGGCAGAGCGGTGATGATCTTTACCAGCAAGTGGTCCGTGCTGGGGTGAAGCCGGAGGGGCATCGCGTGCGGCGCGCGACGCTGGAGGATGTCTTCTTGAAGCTCACGGGGCGGGCGTTGTCCGAATGATGCGGCTCCACCAGTTCTTGCGGAAGCTCGTCTGCGAGGGGGCATCCCGATGAGCTATCTCCTGGCTTACAGGCTCAACGCCAAGCTCGCGTTCAGGGTCTGGCAACGAGAGCTCACCCTGTACAAGCGCATCTGGCCGAGCACCATCCTCAGCACGCTCTTCGACCCGATCCTGTACCTGCTTGCCATGGGCTTCGGCGTCGGCGCGTACATCACGCAGACCATTGAAGGTGTCAGCTACCTGCAGTTCATCGCGCCGGGCCTCGTCGCGTCGAGCGTGATGTATGCGGCGGCGTACGAGGCCGCGTGGAACTCGTATGTGCGCATCTACCACGAGCGCAGCTACGACGCGATGATGACGACGCCCGCCGAGCTGGAGGACGTCGTGGGCGGTGAGGTCGCGTGGGGGGCGACGCGCGCGTGCATCTACAGCATCGTGATGCTGGGCGTTCTCGCGGCATTCGGCCTCGTGCGCTCGCCGTGGGCGCTCCTCGTGCCGGTCGTCGCGTTCCTGGGTGGCGCGATGTTCATGGTGCTCGGCCTCGCGTACACGGTGCGCGTCAAGCACATGGACCAGCTGACGTTCCTCTTCACGCTGGGCGTCACGCCGATGTTCCTCTTCAGCGGCGTCTTCTTTCCCCTCGCCGGGCTCCCGGCGTGGGTGCAGGTCGTCGCGTGGGTGAGCCCGCTCTACCATCTGGTGGAGATCGTGCGCGCGCTCGCGCTTGGCGCGATCGACGTCGCGCTCGCGGGTCACGCGGCGTGGATGCTCGTCGCCGTGGTCGCCCTGTGGGGGCTTCCGGTGAGCGTTCTGCGCAGGAAGCTGCGGAGCTGAGGATCAATCCTGGAGGATGGCCTCGACGATGTCGCCCCAGCGCTCCTGGAGGCGGTCGCCGTCAGGGCGGCGGACGAGGGCGCGTCCGGCGGCGGGGGTCATGTCGAGGGGCCATTCGCCGTGCTGCGTGGCGAAGCGGATCGCCTTCGTGACCTCGTTGTGGACGCGCGTTCCGGGCTCGAGCTCGCGACGGGTGACGATGCCGCGCATGAGCCCCTCTATGCGCAGGGGGTGCATAGTCTTGCGGTCCGCGCAGGCTGGCGGCCGCTCCGTCGGCGTCCGCCGTGATAGCGTTCGGCCGGCCCCCCGGGGAGGCGCGTCCGCGGACGGCCCGTCCCCAGGGGCGGCTCCGACTCGTTCCCCTCGGGCTGGGCGTCCCGGAGGGCCTCTCCCAAGGGGGCGGGGGGTCGTGTGCCTTCATAAGGGCAGGCAGGCGCGGGGTTGCCTGCGGTCGCTTCCGGCCAAGCTTCATTCGCGCCGACGGGGGTCACGGCGTTTCGTGGACCTGGAGGCGTCGGCCGCGCAGGATGATGCGCTCGCCCGCTCGCTCGTCGCCCTGGCGCACCCGTCGCGCCTCGCGCTCCTTCGGCAGCTTCGCGCGCCCAAGACGCTGCGGGAGATCAGCCTGCGGCCGGGCGCGAGCGCGGGCGGGGGCTCGAGCGCCGGCGACGAGGGTCGGAGCATCTCGCGCCAGGCGGTGCGCGAACACTTGGATCGCCTCATGGGGATCGGCGTCGTGCACGCTTCGGAGGCGGAGCGCGACTACGGCGAGACGACGGAGTATTCCCTCAACCACCAGGCGCTCTACGCGCTCTCGGAGGAGTTCCGCGGGCTCGCCCGCCTGCGGCCCGCGTCGGAGCCCGTGCTTGCGACCGTGGCGCGGCCGGGGCTCGCGGCTGAGAGCGCGCCGGAAGGGCCTTGCCTCGTCCTCGTGAAGGGATTGGACGAGGGACGCTCCTTCCCGCTCGTCGCGGCCCACAAGCAGCAGTGGACGATCGGCCGGCGCCGCGGCCTCGACGTGTCGCTCGACTTCGATCCTTTCGTGTCGACGGAGAACACGGTGGTGTCGCATGCGCGGGGTGCGTTCAGCATCGAGGACCTGCCGGATTCGCGCAACGGCACGCTCGTGAACTTCCTTCCCCTCGCGAAGGGGGAGCGGCGCGCGCTCCGCTCCGCCGACGTCATCGGCGTGGGGCGCTCGCTCCTCGTGTTCCGCGGCTGACGCGCATCGATCAGCGCGCCGCGAGGAGGGCCGCCCGCATCTCGCCCGCGGTCGGATAGCGCGCGGCGGGATCGGGCGACAGCGCGCGGGCGATCACCGCCTCCACCGCTGGCGGCAGCGGCGCCTCGATGCACGCGCGCGCGAGGAGGCCGACCGCGTACACGTCGGACGCGGGCGTCGCCTTCGCGCCTTCGCGCTGCTCGGGCGCCATGAATCCGGGCGTGCCGACGAACGCATCGGGCTCGTCCACGCGGGCCGTGCCGCCGCCGCGGGGGCGCGCGATGCCGAAGTCCGCGAGCTTCGGCACGTCGGAGAGGAGCACGTTGTCGGGCTTGAGGTCGCGGTGCACGAGGCCGCGCGCGTGCACGGCTTCGAGGCCGGAGAGGACGCCGTCGAGCATGCGGAGGCCTTCCGCGAGCGGCAGCTTCCCTTCGGAGCGCACGCGTTGCGCGAGGGAGCCGCCGGGCACGTACTCGGTGACGAGGAGCGAGGCGCCCGCGCGTCGCAGCACGTCGTGCACGACGACCACGTTGGGGTGCTGCACGGCGCCGGCGGCGCGCGCCTCGCGCAGCGTCGCCTCGTCGCCCGGCTCGTCGTGGAGCACCTCCTTCAGCACGACGTCGCGGTGGAGCGTCTCGTCGCGCGCAAGGAAGACGCGCCCCGCGCCCCCGCGTCCGACGAGGCGGCGCACGAGATAGCGGCCGCCCACCCGTCTTCCGGCGACGAGCGGCGCGTCGAGCCCCTCCTCGGCGAGGCGCTCCAGGAGGGCGGCCTGCGTGGGGTCGAGCCCCAGCTCGCCGCGCAGGCGAAGGAGCCCTGGATCCTCGCGGACGTCGCGCCCTTCGGCAAGCGCCTGCTGCACGGCGCGGCGGTAGGCTTCGTGCGCGCCGATCCGATCCTGCGGCACGGGCACGCCGTAAAGGCGCGCTCCGACGCCGTCGATGAGCGGGCGGAAGCCTTGCGTCGCGACGAGCACGACGACGAGGAGGAGCCAGTCGGCGGGCCGCAGGCGCACGTCGTCCGCGCCAAAGGCGATCGCGAAGCCCGCGTAGAGGAGCCCCGCGATCCCGAGCATGCCCAGCGCGACGAGGACGCGCGCAGCGTTGCGGCGGCGCGCGAGGCTCAGGCCCAGCAGATCGTCGCGTACGACGACCGTGGAGACGAGCGCGCCAAAGAGGATCCAGCGCAGCGCGGCGGAGGCGCGCCCGAGGATCACGAGGCCCGGCACGATCCTCGGCTGCGGCGGCGAGAGGCGCGTGAAGACGGCGAGGTCGAGGATCGTGGAGCTTGCGAGGATCGCGGTCACGACGAGCCCGGCCCCCAACGCGCGCGCGGCGACGGGCCGGGTGCGGGCGCCGTTGTCGAGGCGTCCGGCGAGATGGACCACGACGAGGACGCCCGCGATGAGCGGCACCCAGCTCCAAGCACCGGCGTAGCCGGGCGCGGGGTCGGTCGCGAGGTCGCCCCAGAGCGTGAGCGCGAACGCCGCTGCGTTGTTCGGGAGCTGCTGCCAGGGGAGCAGGACGACGAGGCCGATCGCGAAGAGGAGGGCGCGTGCGCGCGTGTCGTCGGGGGCGCGGTCGCAGGCGCGCAGGAACTTCGCGAAGACGATCGCGTACACGGTGCCGGTGAACGTGAGGAGCCCCGCGCTCACGCCCCACGTGATCTGCGGCGTCGTGCCGATCGCGATGCCCGCCGTCGCGAGCGCGCTCGAGAGGATCGCGAGGACGACGACCGGCCAGCGCGCCTGCGGCCGCGTGTCGAAGCGGCGCGCGAAGAGATAGAGCGCGAGCGGGTCGAACGCGGCGAAGACGGTCGCGGCGGCCCACCACTGGCCGGCGCGAACGGGATCGCCCGAGAGCGCGCGCAGCGTCTCGGCGCCCTGGTTGCCCGCGAGCAGCAGGAGGAACGCCCCGAGGAAGACGTGCGCGCCCTGCCTCCGGCTCGAGGCGAGCACGATGAGCGCGAACGCGAGGCAGATGAGCGCCGCGAACGCCTTCAGGTACGCGTCGAAGCCGACCAAAGGATCGCTCTCAGGCGGGGCGGACGGCCATGGGGGACTCGTTCCACGTCGCGTTCTGGAGCATCTGGACGCCAGTGACGAGGGCCCAGACCCAGCCGACGATGATGAGGCTCAGCAGGAGCTGCGCGATCCCGCGACCGATGAGCGGCTTGTTGCCCATGACGCCGCCCACGATCGTGCCGATGCCAGGCAGGAAGACGTTGATCACGAGGCAAAGGATCGCGTTCGACTTCTCGACGATGGGCGACTGGGGGTAGGGAGGCGAGCCGGCGACTCCGGGAAGGGGGGTCGTCATCGGGCGCAGAGAGCCTGGCAGGCGTATCTATCGTTCGATGAGGGCTGAGATCGCGTTCCCTCCGCCCAGGCAAAGCGTGGCGACGCCTCGGCGGCCGCCCGTGCGGTGCAGATTGTGCAGGAGCGTCGTGACCAGCCGCGCCCCGGATGCGCCGATCGGGTGGCCCAGCGCGACCGCGCCTCCGGTGACGTTGAACTTCTCGTCGGGCACGTGGAGGGCGGCCTTCACG
>DATLCC010000103.1:0-25888 GCA_035526585.1 Thermoplasmatota archaeon
GCATCGGCGGCGCGCTCGACGACGTGCGGGCGCACGTGGAGGTCCGTCTTCCCCGAGACGCGCAGCCCGTGCGCCTGGATGACGGCGGCGTGATCCTTGCGGGCGACGAGCGTGACGTCGTGGCCGGCCTTTGTGAGGAGCGCGCCCATCCAGCTACCCATCGCGCCGGCCCCCATCACCACGATCCTCATGTCCACCCTCCGGGAACGAAGCCACGGAAAGCCACGGAGTTCAGAATAGAGAGGCGTTGTCTTCCACTCTCCGTGGCCCTCCGTGGCGTCGTCTGCATGGGCGACATCAGACCTCCGGCAGCTCGGCCAGCACGCACAGCTTTTGATAGCGCGCGCCGGCGAAGCCGACGAGCGGCCGGAACACCGGCACACCGACGAGCGCGTCCTGCTCGCGGCCGAGGATCGCCTCGTCGATGCCGTCCGCGACGACGAGCGCCTGGCACTTGTGCTGCGGGAGCTCCGGCGCGAGCGCGGCGTACTGCTCGCCCCGGGTCGCGCCCTCGATCGCGCGCAGGTTCAGGCGCGGGACCCAGGCCGCAAGGGGCGCGAGCCACGCCGCAGCCCGGTCAGGCTCCGCCGAGAAGAACGTGAGCGAGGAGCCGCGCTTCCCCATGAGCCATGCCGCATGCACGGCACGGGGCGAGTCCACGAGCACGCCGACGCGCCCCTGCGAGCCCAGGGGCAGGCCGCCCGGGCCTCGCTCGACGCGCGAGAAGACGAACGCCTCGTGGTGCCGCACCTCCGCGAACACCTCGACGTCGGGCGCATCGAGGTCGACATGCGGCTTCCTGTCCGCGAGCTCCAAGAGGATCCGCGACGCCGCATGCTTCGCCACGTCGAGGCTCGTGAACGCATGATCCCCCACGCGCTTCACACGCAACGCGAACCCCTCGCCCTCGCGAAGTCGCCTGCGGGCGACCTCGAGGGTGGCGGTCGCAACACCTTCCGGGGTCGGGTCGCAAGGCTCGGCGGGGCTCACGGAAACGACGCCGAACGTGTGCGTCAAGGCGTCCACCGCCTTCTCCGTGTCTGCCGCGCGCACCATGATGCGCCCCTCCTGACGATCCACCTGCGCCTCGACCTCGCGGCGCACGAGCTGCTCCTCGATCCGATCCACGAGACGCTTCTCGAACTGGATGCGGACGCTGCGGCTCTTGATGCCGATCTCCCCGTAGCGCACGAGGATGGGGGGCCACGCCACGCGGCGCCCACGGGCGCCGCGTTATTAAGCGCTTCGCGCGCTCGGCCCCTTTCGTGGATTGGCCGGAGCTCGCCACCTTCGCGCGCCGTCCGCGCAACGCCCTGATGTGGGTGCCACGCGCGCTCGACCTCGCGCGCATCCGGGCAGCTCTCAGCGCTTCGGGACCGCGCGTCGTGGATGTGGGCGCGGGCACCGGGCTCCTCGCGGCGCTCCTTCGCCTGCCCGTCGACGCGGTGGACCCGACGCCTCCCGCAAAACGCTATCACGAGATCCTGCCGGCCGCGCGCGGCCCTTACGACGCCGCCATCGTCTCGTGGATGGAGGCGGGGAAGGACTACCGCGCTGATGTCGCCACGATGGCGCCGGTGATCGTGAACGCGTACGACGTCGAAGGCGGCTGCGGCGTCATGGGCCAGGTGGACTTCGCGCCCTTTGGTTTCGTCGAGGCCGCGTCCTGGCGCACCGCAAGCTTCGAGGACGCCGCCTACGCGCTCGACCACAGGGGCGCGCTCGTGCGCCGCGGGTGGCCGGGCAACCGGGTCGACGTGCTCACGCGCGAGCCCGCGCGAGCGCCCGCGTTGCGCGCGGCGGTCGAGGGCGCACGCGCGGGCTCGCCGCTCCCGTGGGAGGCCGAGATGGATCGGCTGCGGCTATGACGCGCATCATCGTCCACGTGGACCCGGACGCGCGCTTGGTGGACGCGCCCGCGGGCTCGTCTTGCGCGCTCGCGTCCTCTCGGCGTGCACGAGGTGGCGCATGGTGAGATACATCGTGCACGTCGACCTTGATGCGTTCTACGCGAGCGTGGAGGAGCTCGACCACCCCGAGTACAAGGGCGCGCCGCTTGTCGTGGGCGCGGACCCCAAGCAGGGATCGGGACGCGGGGTCGTGACGACGGCCAACTACGAGGCGCGCAAGTTCGGGATCCGCAGCGCGATGCCGATCGGCGAGGCCTACCGGCGCTGCCCGCACGCGCGCTTCGTGTACCCTCGTTTCGAGCGATACGCTGAGAAGAGCGACGAGGTGTTCGCGATCCTCCGCGACGCCACCGACATGATCGAGCCGGGCGGGATCGACGAAGGATGGCTGGATCTCTCCTCGCGCGTCCGCTCCTTCGTCGAGGCGGTCGAGTACGCTCGCGCGCTCCAGACTCGGATCCTCGTCGAGACCGGGCTCACCGCGTCGATGGGCGTCGCGTCGAACAAGGTCGTCGCGAAGATCGCGACGGACATGCGCAAACCCGCGGGCCTCACCCCGGTCCCGCCCGGCACGGAGCGGGAGTTCCTTGCGCCGCTTGCGGTCCGCAAGATCCCTGGCGTGGGCCCCAAGTCCGAGGAGCACCTCAAGGGGATGGGCATCGAGACGGTGGCCCAGCTCGCCGCCGTGCCGCCTGTCGCGCTCCAGAGGGAGTTCGGCGCCTGGGGGCCGCGCCTGTGGAGCCTCGCCCAGGGGATCGACGAAGCGCCGGTGGAGACCGGGTGGGAGAGGAAGAGCGTCGGCGGCGAGACCACTTTCCTGGAGGACACCACGGACGAGACCGAGTGGAGGGCGACGATCGAGGAGCTTGCCCGCGACGCCGCGCGCCACCTCGTCGAGGAAGGGACGCTCGCGCGCACGGTGACGCTCAAGGTGCGCCTCACCGGCTTCGAGACGTACACCCGCGCGCGCACGCTCGCCGCGCCCACGGACGACGGCGCGCTCCTGGGGCGCGTCGCGCTCGATCTCCTCTCCGAGAACCGACCCACGCGCGCGGTCCGGCTGCTCGGGGTCCGCCTCTCCCACCTGATCCCCCGCGAAGGAACGCAGCTTCTCCTGGACGAGTGGGACGTCGCGCGCTTCGGCGAGGCGCCGCCTTGGCGTCCGAAGCAGACGCGCCTGGACATCTAACCCCCGCGGAACAAAGGTTGTACGCCAACAAAAGTACCCCCGCGCCGACTCCTCGGCTCGGGGATCCCTTGGACTCACGGGCTCTGACATTCGCCACCATCCTGCTTCTCGCCGTCGTGCCGGCAGCGTCGATCGGACCTGCGTCGGCCGGGAGCGGGACTCCGACCTTCGCGATCTACGCTGCGCCCTCGTCGCTCGCGAGCGCGAACGGCGCCGGCGAGCCCAGCATCGGCGTGAACTGGAACACGGGCGCCGTCCACTACCAGTCGTTCGCCAGCACCTACAAGGTCGTCTTCAACGACGCGACGGTGCCCGCGACGGCCACGTGGAGCGACGTCACCCCGCCCACCTCCGTCACGAACATCGACCCGATCCTCTTCACCGACTCGTCCTACACCACGCCTCGCGTGTACGCGGGCGGCCTCGCGGGCGCGTGCAGCAACCTCGCCTACTCGGACAACGACGGCGCGAGCTGGACGCAGATGGGGAACGCCTGCGCCGGCACCGTGGACCACGAGACGATCGGCGCCGGCCCGTGGAAGGGCGCGGCCCCGCTCCTTGCGAGCTACGGGCGCGCGGTCTACTACTGCGCCCAGAACGGCGTCGACGCGTGCAGCGTCTCGAAGGATGGCGGCCTCACCTTCGGCGCGCCCGTCACGGTGGGGGGCGCATGCGGCGGCCTCCACGGCCACGTGAAGGTCAGCAAGGACGGCTACGCCTACCTGCCCAACCAGAACTGCGGCGGGAAAGCCGGCGGCGGCATCACGTCGAACAACGGCGGCGCGTGGAACAGCTACACCATCGCGGCGAGCAGCACGCGCGGGCGCGGGTTCGACCCGAGCGTCGCGACGACGCCGGACAACACCGTGTACGAGGCGTGGGCGCAGGGCACGAGCGACCTGCCCTACGTCGCGCGCAGCATCAACCACGGGACCACGTGGGATCGCGTGACGAACCTCGCGACCACGGTGAGCCCGCCCATCGTGGCCTCCACCTTCCAGAGCATGGTCGCCGGCGACAACGGCCGCGCGGCGGTCGCCTTCCTGGGCACGACGGTGGGCGGCGGCGCGGCGACGCCCTTCGACAACGGGTACCACGGCGTGTGGGACCTCTACGTCTCGTTCACCTACGACGCCGGTCTCACGTGGAGCACTCAGAAGGTCACGAGCGACCCCGTGCAGCGCGGCTGCATCTGGGATGGCGGCGGCACGAATGCCTGCCGCAACCTCCTCGACTTCATGGACGCGACCGTGACGAAGGACGGCCGCGTCCTTGTGGGATTCGCGGACGGATGTCTCGCGTGCACGACCGAAGCGCAGTCCACCGACTCGTGGGCGACCATCGCGCGCCAGAGCACGGGCAAGGGGCTCTTCGCGGCCTACGACGGACAGGGGGCCGCCGCGCCCAACGCGCCGACGCTCAGCGCGACGCCCGGCAACGCCCAGGTCGCGCTGTCGTGGACGACGCCCGCCAACAACGGCGCCAGCATCACCGCCTACAAGCTCTACAGGAACAGCGCGCTCTACCAGACGCTGGGCGTCGTGAACGGCTACACTGACACGGCGGTCACGAACGGTCAGACGTACACGTACAAGGTGAGCGCGGTGAACAGCGTCGGCGAAGGCGCCCAGAGCAACCAGGTCTCCGCGACGCCAAGCGCCGGGAACCTCGCGCCCACGGCGTGCTTCACGCACAGCGAGACCGGGCTCTCCACGTCGACGAGCGGAAGCTGCTCGAGCGACACCGACGGGACGATCTCGAGCTACGCCTGGAGCTGGGGAGACTCCACGAGCGGCTCCGGCGCGAGCGCGTCTCACGCGTACGCGAGCGCCGGCACGTACACCGTGACGCTCACGGTGACCGACAACGGCGGCGCGACCGGCTCCACGAGCCAGAGCGTCACGGTCACGAACCCGGGCGACCCGGATCCCGGCGCGACGACCCTCTCCAACGGGGTCGCGCGAAGCGCGACGAACGGCGCGACCGGCACTTGGCAATACTACAAGATCAGCGTGCCCGCCGGCAAGAGCCAACTGCAGGTCGTGCTGGACGGCCAGGCGTGCGGGGTCGTGAGCTGCAACCCGGACCTCGACCTGTTCACGAAGCGCGGCGCGCGCCCGACGACGTCGAGCTTCGACTGCTCGCCGGCCGAAGGCGACAGCGACGAGACGTGCACGCACGCGAACCCGGCCGCGGACTGGTGGTACATCGGCGTCTACGTGTTCGGCGGAGGATCCGCGAAGACGTACACGATCCGTGCCACGTACAGCTGACGCGGCCGAGGCATAGGCCGAGGCTTAGGGAGGACGAGGTCGAGACCGAGGGCGAGAGCGAGGACGTGACGTGCCTCGACCTCGGTCTCGCGCCTTGGTCTCGCCCTCCCTCGGCCTCGGCCTAAGCCTAAGCCTAAGCCTAAGCCTCGACGCAGCGTTCGTCGCGCATGGACGCCGAGCTCGTCGTGCTCGCAGCAGGCGCCTCGTCCAGGATGGGCCACCCCAAGGCGCTCACCCCGATCGCGGGTGAGCCGGCGCTCTCGCGCATCGTGCGTGAGGCCGCGGGCTTCCGCGTGCTCGTCGTCCTCGGCGAGCACGCGGACGTCATCCGCGCCGCGCTGCCCGCGCTCGATGCGAAGTGGATCGTGAACCCGCGCCCCTCGATGGGGCGCACGGGCTCGCTCCAGCGTGGGCTGCAGGCGTGCCGGTCGCCGCGCGTGCTCGTGCTGCCGGTCGATCATCCGCTCGTGAGCGGCGACACGATGCGCCTTCTCGCCGAGCGGCCCGAGCCGTGGGTCGTCCCGACGTACGCGAGCCGCGGGGGGCACCCGTTGAAGCTCGGGGAGATGGGCGTCGCCGCCGTCCTCACCGCGCCGCCCGCGACGCCGCTGCGGGACATCCCCGCGATGGTCGGCCTCGCGACGACGCGCGTCCCGGTCGACGACGCCGGCGTGCTCGCGAACCTCGACACGCCCGACGACGTCAGCCGCCACGCATGACGATCCTTCGCGCGGGGACCTACGCTCCGCCGCCAAGCTGCTGCCCGACGATCGCGATCGCGAAGCCGAGGATCGCGCCAAGCGTCGGGATCCAATGCCCCTCCGGGTGCGCCTGGGGCGCGATGTCGTGGAAGAGCAGGTACGTGATGCCTCCGGCGGCGACGAGGAAGACGGCGCCAAGGACGGCGGGCGCTCCGGCGAGGAAGACGAAGCCCACGTAGGCGCCCACGGGGTTGAGGAGCGCGACGAACGCGAGCGCGCCCACCGCCTTCGCCCCCGAGAGACCGGCGCGCGTCAGCTCGCGCACGGCGTTGAATCCCTCCGGCGCGTTCTGGACGCCGACGAGGAGCGCGAGGTACATGCCCGCCCCGCCTCCGGTGGCGGCGACGGCTCCGATCGCGAGCGACTCGGGGATCGCGTCGAGCGCGAGCGAGAGGAACTGCGCGAGGTGCCCACCGGCGCGCTCGATCGCGAAGTCGAGGATCATGAAGAGGACACCGCCCGTGGCGAAGAGGGCTGGCGCGAGCCAGGCGCTCGTGCGCTCGATGCCGTCCGGGAGGAGGACGAGCGCGACCGCGCCCAGGAGGGCGCCGCCGCCCAGCGCGATCGTGAAGCGGAGCGCGCTCTTGGGGAGCCCCCGCAGCCGGAGGCCAAGAAGACCTCCGAGCGGGATCATCGCGCCCGAGAGCGCCGCGAAAAGCAGCGCGCTTGCAAGCTTGGCGTCCAACGGAGCGGAGCGGGAGCGCGAGGGTATATAGTGCGCACTCTCGATGGCCCGGCCCGTGGAACCGCGACACCTCCGGGAGGCGGCAGCGCTCGCGGAACGAGGCGTGGCGTGCGCGCTCGCCACCGTGGTGAAAGCGACCGGCAGCGTGCCCGGCAAGGCCGGCGCCACGATGCTCGTCACGGTGGACGGCACGAGCCGGGGCACCGTCGGTGGCGCCGGGCTCGAAGAGCGCGTGAAGAAGCTCTGCGTCGAAGCGCTCCAGCGTGGCGAGGGCGGGGTCCATTCCTTCGACCTCGCGAACTGGAAGCCCTCCGGGCTGGACAGCGTCTGCGGCGGCACGGTCGAGATCGCGATCCATGTCGTGAAGCCCGTCCCCCACGTGCTCCTCGTGGGCGGCGGCCACTGCGCGCAGGCGCTCGCAGGCATCCTGGACACGCTCGGGTACGGCTACACCGTCCTCGACAGCCGTCCCGCCTACGCCGAGGGCTTCCCCCGCGCCCGGGCCGCGCACGCCGGGAAGCCCGCGGACTGGGTGCGCGCGGCCGAGGAGCTGCCCTTCTCCCACGTTTACATCCTGGGGCATTCGCACCACGAGGACGGCGATGCGCTCCTTGCGCTTTGCGAGCGCGGCTTCGCGGGGACGATCGGCGTGATCGGGAGCCGGAGCAAGATGCGCGCGTTCGCCGAGCGCGCCGCGGCACGCGGCCTCACGCTGGAGGGCGTGCGCAACCCGATCGGTCTCGACATCGGCGCGCAGACGCCCGCCGAGATCGCGGTCGCCGTCGCGGCCGAGATCCTGCGCGATCTCCAGCGAGGGCAAGGGCAAGGGACGACGACGACGATGATCGAGGCTGACTCTCCATGAAGACGATCCTGCTCACGCTCCGGGTGAATGGCATCGAACGATCGGTGGCCGTTCCCGAGAACGCCCTGCTGCTCGATGTGCTCCGCGAGCCGATGAACCTCACGGGCACGAAGCGCGGCTGCGACCTGGGCACGTGCGGCTGCTGCACCGTGAACGTCGACGGCGAAGCGCGGCTCGCGTGCCTGACGCTCGCGAAGACCGTCGCAGGCCGCGAGATCACGACCGTGGAAGGGCTGACGGCCAAGGATGGCACGATGCACCCCATCCAGGCCGCCTTCTGCGACCTCGGCGGATCCCAGTGCGGCTTCTGTACGCCCGGGTTCATCATGACGACGAACGCGCTCCTCTCGCACACGGCGGACCCCACGCGCGAGGAGATCCGCGAGGCCATCAGCGGCAACATGTGCCGCTGCACGGGCTACATCAAGATCCTCGATGCGATCCAAGCGGCGACCAAGGAGATGCGGGTCGAGCGCGTTCCTCCCTCGCATCGTGATGTGGAGGTCGAACATTGAAATTCGCCAAGAACGCCAAGGAGGCCAAGGGCGCCAAGCGCGCGAACGTTGACCCGCTTGGCGCCCTTGGCCCACTTGGCGCCCCTGGCGGCGCGCCGGAGGCGCGATCATGAAGCTCGAACCCGGCCGCCCGAAGGATCTCGTCCGAGAACCAGCCAAGCTCGAGAACTGGGAGCCCTACCGCGCGCCCCTCGCACCGGGGCAGCACCCGCACTACCCGCCCAACGGCCTGAAGGTCCTCGGGAAGCGCGTTCCCCTCGTGGACGGGGCGAACAAGGTGACGGGGCAGGCCGTCTACACGGACGATATCAAGCTCCCGAACATGGTCGCGGCGAAGCTCGTGCGCTCGACGAAGGCGCACGCGCGCATCGTCGCGATCGACACCACGCGCGCCGCTCGCCTCCCCGGCGTCGTGGGCATCCTCACCGGGCTCGACATGCGCCCGGACCAGCGCTTCGGCGTCCTCCCGCTCACAAAGGACGAGCACCCGCTCGCCCACGAGAAGGTGCGCCACATCGGCGACCCGGTGGCGATCGTCTGCGCCGAGGACGAGTGGACCGCGATCGAGGCGAGCCGCCTCGTCGAGGTCACGTACGAGGATCTCCCCGAGTATCTCGACCCGATGAAGGGATTGAAGGACGTCGCCGAGAAGATCCATCCCGCGATCGGCGTCGACAAGAGCAACGTGCAGAAGCACGTCGACCAGATCTTCGGCGACCCCGAGACGGCCTTCGCGAACGCGGCCGTCCACAAGCGGCACGTGTTCCGGTTCAAGGGCGTCACGCACGCGTTCACCGAGCCGCACGCCGTGATCGCGCACCAGCACCCGAACGGCCGGCTCACGGTGTGGAGCGCGACGCAGGTCCCGTATTACGTACACCGGGCCCTCGCGGAGGTGACCGGGCTTCCGATGCACCGGATCACCGTCATGCGCCCGAAGGTGGGCGGCGGCTTTGGCGGCAAGTCCGATCCCTTCTCGCACGAGATGGCGACCGCGCTCCTCGCGATGAAGGTCAAGCGTCCCGTGAAGCTCCTCTTCGACCGGGAGGAGAGTTTCATCTCGAACCGCGGCCGTCACCCGACGGAGTCGGAGATCGCGATCGCGCTCGACGACGCGGGCAACCTCACGGGCCTCGACATCCAGGCCGTGATCGATGGCGGCGCGTTCGCGTCGTTCGGGATCATCAGCACGTACTACAACGGCGTGCTCTCGATGGGGCCATACAAGGTCCCCAACTTCACGTACAAGGGGCGCCGCGTGTACACGAACCACATGCCCAACGGCGCGATGCGCGGGCACGGCGCCGTGAACTCGCGAAGCGCGGTCGAGGTGCTCCTCGACGAGGCGGCCGAGGAGCTCGGCATGGACCCCTTCGACCTGCGCCTGCAGAACCTGATGGCGCCGTATTCCTTCACCGTCAACGACTTCCGCATCACCTCGAACGGCCTCAAGGAGTGCCTGGAGCAGGTGCGCAAGCGAAGCGGCTGGGACCAGAAGTTCCGCAAGCTCCCGCTCGGGCGCGGCGTCGGACTGGGGTGCGGGTTCTACATTTCCGGCAGCAACCTCCCGATCCACTGGGATATCGAGCCCCGGCGCTACCCGCAGAGCACGGTGCACATCAAGATCGACATGGATGCCGGCGTCACGGTCCACACGGGCGCCGCGGAGATCGGCCAGGGCTCGGACACCGTCGCGGCGATGTGCGTGGCCGAAGTGCTGGGCATCTCGGTCGACCGCGTGCGCGTCTACAGCGGCAACAGCGACATCGCGCCCGTCGATCTTGGCTCGTACAGCAGCCGCGTGACGTTCATGATGGGGAACGCGGCGCGCAAGGCCGCGGAGGACATCCGCAGGCAGCTCGTCGTCGCCGCGGCGCGCAAGACCGGCCAACCGGAAGAGCACTTCGTGCTCGAGGGGGAGCGCGTGCTATCCCTGTCGAACCCGGAGATGAGCATCACCTTCGACGAGGCCGTGAAGGAGGCGATCGCCGGCACCGGCGCGCTCGTCGCGAAGGGCGTCTTCGTCTCCACGCCGATGGGCGGCCAGTTCAAGGGCGCTACGGCCGGCCTCGCTCCCGCGTACTCGATGAACGCGTACGTCGCGGAGGTTGACGTCGACCTCGACACCGGCCTCTGGCGCGCGAAGAAGGTATGGGCCGCGCACGACTGCGGCAAGGCGATCAACCCGCTCTCCGTGGAAGGCCAGATCGAAGGCTCGATCCACATGGGGCTCGGGCAGGTGATGAGCGAATCGATGGACTACCACATGGCGCACCTGCGCACGTCGAACCTTCTCGACTACAAGATCCCGACCCCGATGGAGATGCCCGAGGTCGAGGTGATCATCGTCGAATCCAACGACGCCGAGGGCCCGTTCGGCGCGAAGGAGGCCGGCGAAGGCCCGCTCCTGCCGATCCTGCCCGCCGTCGTGAACGCGCTCTACGACGCGGTCGGCGTCCGCCTCTACGACATGCCGATGACGCCCGACAAGGTGTACACAGGCATGCAGCGCAACGGCGGCGCGCGCAAGCCCGACCTGCCGGCGCCGCGGGTCTCCATCAGAACCTCGTCGGGGGTGTCCCGCTGATGCTCGCGACGAACGACCACGAAGCTCACGAGGAACACGAAGCAGACGCTGCCCCCGCTTCGTGCCCTTCCTGGTCCAGTCGAGAGGTGGCAGCATGAGCATGTTGCTGCCTCCCTTCGAGCTCCACGAGCCGCGCAGCATCAAGGAAGCCGTCGACCTCCGGGCCCACTACCCCGACAGCGACATCATCGCGGGCGGCACGGACCTTCTCCCGAACTACAAGTGGGGGTTGAACACGAAGAAGCACGTGATCAGCCTCGCGCGCGTGGACGAGATGCGCGAGCTCACGACGACGCGCATCGGCGCGCTCGTCACGCTCACGCAGATCGAGAAGAGCGGCCTGCTCTCCTCCGCGCTCCCCATCCTCCCCGAGACGGCGCGGCAGATCGCGACGCCCCTCTTGCGCAACGTCGCGACGCTTGGCGGGAACCTGATGCTGGAGAACCGCTGCTTCTTCTTCAACCAGACATTCCTGTGGCGCAAGAGCGTCGACTTCTGCCTGAAGGCGGACGGCCAGCAGTGCCACGTCGTGCCGCAGAAGGAGAAGTGCTACGCGACCTTCTCCGCGGACCTCCCCGCCGCGCTCATGGTCCTTGGCGCCACGATGGATCTCGTCTCGGCGGCCGGACGCCGCACGCTCGCGCTGCGCGATGTCTACAACGGGACGGACGGCATCCACCGGCTCAGCAAGCGACCAGACGAGATCGTCGTGGGCGTCGACATCCCCCCGGAAACCTCGCGCTGGAAGGCGACCTACAAGAAGCTCCGCCTGCGCGACAGCTTCGACTTCCCCGAGCTTGGCATCGCCGCCGCCATCCGGCTCGACAAGGGGGACCTCGCCGGCTTCCGCCTCGTGGCGAACGCGCTCGAGCACGTCCCCGTCGTCCTCGACGATCTCGGGGCCTCACGCATGGGCGCACCACTGACGGAGGAGGCCATCATCGGCATCGCGAAGGAGGCCGAGGCGCGCGTGCGCCCGGTCAAGAACACGAACCTCCCGCCCAGCTACCGCAAGGCCATGACGCGCGTGTATGTCGAGCGCGCGCTCCGCGAGCTAAGCGCGATCGCGTAACTCGCGACCGCGCGCGAGACTCGCGCGCCGCAAACTTCCGGCGCGCGAGCGGACCTTGCCCACTCCCTATATCAAATAGGCATTCAGCAGGCAAGATCGTACATTTCTCGTGACCCCCTCTGGTGACAACTGGGTCTCGGCAAGCCTCTGGCTGCGGAAGAATGAAGTCAACGTGCGGCATCACTGGGGAAGGAGGCTGTTTCATGACCCCCCGACGATGGTACGCCATTGCCACTATGCTGATGATGGTCGCTGTGCCCGCTCTCTCCGCGGCCGCGTCCAACCGAGTGATCAACGGAGACTTCGAGACCGTCGGTGACGACCCTACGATCGTCCCCGGCTGGACCGACGACCACTGTAACCAAGGCCGCCTGCGCTGCACCCTGCAGCTCCAGGGCATCGGCGAAGCGCAGTCCGTTGGCCTGCTCGTCGTCGGTCCCGAGCTGCGCCGCTCCGCCCAGCTCTTCGGAGTGACGGCCGGCACCGCCGTCACGCTCGACTACGACGTGTGGGAAGTCCGCGATGACTGCGGCGACGGCGTCGTCGCCGTCCTCTGCGGCGAGCCCGCCTCGAGCCGTGGGATCGTCCGCGGCGACAGCGTCGTCTCGATCGAGTTCGTCGACGGCCTGACGGGCAAGGCGCCCGTCCTCCCGACGACGGCCACCTTCCCGCAGACCGTCGCCGAGTTCGAGACCCACTGCGACGCGTACGTCGACATCGTCGACAACGGCGCGATCGACGGCTCCGACACGTGCGACACGCTGGACACCTACGTCCACGTGACCGCGCGCAACTCGTCGGGCGACTTCGAGTGCCGCGAGTCCGTCGACGCCGCTGGCGCCCCGACGAACCCCGGCTGCACGAACTACGACGGCGTCATCTGCAACGCGACGGACCCGCTTGCCCTCGACTCCGACTGCATCGGCTCCGCCAACCTCGGCGGCTGCCTCTGCATCGGCCCGACGGACAACTCGCTCCTCGCGCCCACGGACTCGGCCCGCGTGCTCGTCGGCGGCAGCCTCGCGCTGGACCCCATCGACGCGCTGCTCTTCGGGTTCCTGCTCGACGACCCGCTCTCCGTCACGGCGTTCGACAACATCGACGTCGAGAACTAAGCGCACGGACGGGGTCACAGCCCCTTCCCCCCCGCCGCGCGAGCGGCGGGGCCATTTCTCCCTCTTCTTGCGTCGCGTCAGCGTCAGCACCTAGGGTTTTGCACCCGGCCGACGCTGCGCGCGCGTGACCACCGCACCGCGCGATGCGCGCATCTCGCTCGCGCTCGCGATCGTCTGCGTCCTCGTCGGGCTCCTCATGATCGGGCTTGGCATCTACTCCAGCTCGCCAGGCGCGTGCGGCCGCGCGGAAGGGTGCCCGGGCGGACGCGATGCGACGCCCCTCACCGGGATCGGCGTCGGTGCGATCCTCCTCGGCGTCGGCTGGGCGGCCTGGCGCAAGGCGCGCGCATTGCGCATCGCATAGGCTCTCCAGCGGCGGCTTCAAGGCGCGCGAGGAGGCTGCGAGGCGCGGGAACGCCGATGGCATCTCAGACACGCTTCGTCGCCGCCATGCTCCTGGTCGTCGTCGCCGCAGGCATCGCGACCGCCGCCGGCAACCGCGTCGCGAACGGCGACTTCGAGACCGTGGGCGCGGACCCGCTCGACACGCCCGCGTGGACGACCGACACCGGCCGCGCCGCCCAGCTCCCGCTCCTCGGCGTCGACAACACCACCGCCGAGCTCCTCCTCGGCCCCGCCGTCGTGCGCTCTGCCCTCTTCGCCGTCACAGCAGGCGAGACGCTGACGCTCACGGCCGACGTCTTCGAGATCCGCGACGACTCCGACGGCCGCCCGAACTGGCGCGGCGACAGCGTCGTCGCGATCGAGTTCGTGACGCTCAACGGCGGATCCATGCGCCAGCTCGAATTCCACTGCGACGCGTACGTCGACCTCCTCGACAACGACAAGCTCGACGAGAGTGACACGTGCACCGCGACCGATGGCTACGTGCCCATGACGAGCGGCCAGACCACACTCACGTGCAGCGTCGTGAACAACGCCGAGTGCGCGAAGTACCGCGACGCGATCGTCGTCCCCGCCGGCGCCGTCCGCGCCAGGATCCTGCTGGGCGGCAGCCTCGCCACCGACACGATCGACCCCCTCCTCACGGGCGTCGGCCTCGACAGCCCCACCACGCTCACCGCGTTCGACAACGTCATCGTCAGCTGATCGCCTCTCGAAGACGGTCTCCGGAAACCCGAGCACCGGACACTTGATGCCTGCGCCGCCCCTGGCCGCATGGGGAACCCATGAGGCTCACGATCATCGTCCTGACCACCCTCTTCGCGCTCGGACTCACCGGCATCGCGACCGCCACCACCAACCGCGTCGCCAACGGCGACTTCGAGACCGCCGGCGCCACGCCCAGCGACATCCCCGGGTGGTCCCGCCTCACCGGCACCGCGACCCGTGGCAACCTCGGCGTCAACGCCGGCGGCGGGCTCATCCTCCAAGGACCCGCGAGCGTCCGCAGCGCCGACCTCATCGCCGTCACCGGCGGCGAGACGCTCAACCTGAGCTTCGACGTCCAAGAACGCGGCGACCGCAACGACGCCGACCCCCGCGCCCGCGGCGACAGCGTCCTCGCCGTGGAATTCGTGGACGCCGCAGGCCACTCCATGAGCCAGCTCGAATACCACTGCGACGCGTACTTCGACTACCTCGACAACAACATCCGCGACGCCAGCAGCACCTGCACCTCCACCACCGGCTACATGCACGTGAAGAGCGGCGCCACCACGCTCGCGTGCGTCCTCAGCAACAAGGAATGCCTGAAGTACGCCATGCCCATCGTCGTCCCCGCCGGCGCCACCTTCGCCCGCATCCTCCTCGGAGGAAGCCTCGCCGCCGACCAGATCGACCCCATCACCGGCGCAGGCATCGTGAGCCCCACCTCGCTCACCACCTTCGACAACGTCGTCCTCGGCAACTAACGCGCGCGGCCCACGCCGCGCGCGCACGAGGGCGCCGCGCGCCCGCTCCTTTTCTTGCTCACCTTGCCCCACATCGAGTGAAGCCCGGAAAGAGTTGATATCCACGAGCGACCTCGCCACGAACGCTAGGCCAGCTGTCGCGACGCTGGCATGCGACGCCGCGCGCACGATGCGCGGCGCAAACGCTACCGGTGCCAGCGGTAGCTCCAGCGGCCTAGTGTGCGGTGGTGGCGGGGGAGGGCCCTCGGTGTTCCGAGGCACCGAAAGGAAGAGCCCGCGCCAGCAAGCGAAAACGGCACGAGCGACGGCATCCCCCAGACGCACGCGCAGCGCGGCGAGCGAAGCGAAGCCGTCAGTCCTGGTGGTTTTTCTGAGGCGCGGCCGCAGCCGCGCCGAAGAAAACCCACCAGTCCGCCCGGGTGAAGAACGCGCCGAAGGCGCGTTCTTCACCCGATCGTCTTCTTGAGCTCGGTCACCGTCTCGGTCATCATGTTGAGGATGTGCCGCAGGTGGGGGATGAACTCCTGGATGCGGGCGGTGCTGACGGCGCCCTGGGCGCTGGGCTCGATGAGGCCTTCCTGCTCGAGGATGCGCAGCGAGTAGCGCACCTTGTGCTGCGGGTGGCCGGTGATCTCGCTCAGGCGGATGATGCCGATCGGCTCGTGGTCTTTCACGGCTTTGAGGATCTCGACGTGGCGCTGCAGGAGCTCGAGCTCCAGCTCCATCTTGCCGGTGAGTCCGCTTTCGAGGTCCTGGGGGCGTTCGTCCATGTGGCTCACCGTGCTACGCACCGTGTCAGTGCGCGTAGCCGGGGATGCTAGATAAGCGTTCGCAGCGGAAAACATGTAACCGCTAGGTTACGCGTTCTGGGGGGCGAAGATCCCCGCGAGGAGCATCAGCAGGTTGAACGTGAAATGCCCCGCGATCGGCGCAAGGAGGCTCCCCGTGCGCTTGTACAACGCGCCAAAGAGGAGCGCCAACGCGAAGGTCACGACGACCTCCAGCACGTTCACGTAGCTCAGGTGCGCGAGCGAGAACAGGATCGCCTGGCCCCAGTACCCCACGCGCGGCTGCAGGAAGCCGCGAAAGAAGATCTCCTCGCTCACCGCGCTCCCCACCGCGAGCCCGATCGCGCCCAGCACCGTGATGCTGCGCGCGATCTCCAGCGCGCGCGTGTTGTCGGGCAGCTCGACGTCGAGCCCCGAGATGGCCGCGGACGCGAGCGCGATGAGGAGCACGACCACCACCGCGCTCCCCGCGCCCCACGCGAGCGCGCGCGGGGCTCCCTCTGCGCGAAGACCGAGCGCGCGGATGGGTCCGCCCTCGCTCCCCGCGCCCACGAACCCGAGGTAGAACAGCGGCGGCAGGATCAGCACGATGAGGTTCAGCGTGAGCCCCACGAAGAGCGCGTTCCCGTCGATGGGCGTCGGCTCGTCGTGACGGACGACCTCGCTCTCGTACGCGTAGGCGCCGTTCACGAGCGCGCCGTAACCCAGGACGAAGAAGAGCGTCGCCGCCATGACGATGGCCGCCGCGCCGTGCCCGGCATCCGTGAGGTCCAGGCGGGTGGAACGCTCGAGGACCCGCTGCAGCGGGCCGGGGAAGAGCGCCATCGCCGCCAGGAACGCGACGAAGGGCACGGTCACCGCGACCATCGTCCACGCCGCGATCGGATACCCGCGCCCCATCAGGGACCCGGGAAGCGCGGCCCCGAAGTAGAGGCCTGCCAGCGCGGCTCCCGCGCCCGCCATCACGCGGGGCCCGGTCGGGTATGGGGACGCCACGGGCCGCGCGAGGGCCCGTCCGGGAAAAAGGGTTCCGCACGCCCTCTCCGGGGATGCGGCCGCGGATCGTTCTCGCTGGCTCACCCGTGCCCGGGGATTTGGTGTCGGAGCTGCGGCTCCGACCAAAGTGCGCGGATACGGATTTGAACCGTAGAACGCCTAAGCGACGAGACTCTGAATCTCGCACCGTTGGCCAGGCTTGGTTATCCGCGCAGGCTGGTCCGGACGCGCCGGCGGCACGCCCTCGCCGCGAACGGGTCGCGGCTTGCGCCGCCAATACGCCCTGTCCCTTAAAGGTATCCGGGGTCCCGAGCGAGGCCCTCGGCTCGGCCACTGGCACCCGGCTCCGCCACGCGCAGCTTCGCAGTATCCGCGCGTTCGCGGGGGACGTTGGCGCCGTCACGATGACGGACAGGCTCTAGAGATTGCGCATCGTTGTGCAATGTCACCAGGGGGAATTCGGAGGACGTGGCAATACAACAAGCGTTGGACGACATTCGACATATCCCCCCGCGTCCTCTCAGGGCATAGCAGCGGCGCGCGGGCTTGAACCCCACGCGGCTGCGGGGAGCTGGTATCTCCTGAGGAGATATCAGACAAGTACACTGGGAGGTGACAAAGAACATGATGCTGCGAGCGAACGGCGCGGGCGAAGTTGTCGACCTTATCGAGGCGACGATCGGCCCTCTGCCTGCCGAGGCCGCCGACGTCGAGGCCGCGTAAGACCCTCGGGTCTACGCGCCTCCGTCTCCAGGCGCTCCGGCGCCTGGATCTCTTCCGCCACGCCTGACCGCGTGGATACAGTCCAATCGTCTACTGCAAGGGAGGTGAAAATTACAATGATGCTGCGTGCAAATGGCGCGGGTGACATCGTCGACCTCATCGAGGCGACCGTTGGCCCCCTCCCCGCCGAGGCCGCCGATGTCGAGGCCGCGTAAAGCGGTCTCGTGCGCCCGCCCACGGCGGGCGCGATCTACCCTTTGAGGAAGGCCTCGGCCTTCCGCTACCACCATCCCGGGGCTTACCCGGGAACTCCAACTCATCAGCGGATGCTATCATCCGTCATTCGAAACTCACTGGGAGGTGAAAACGAAATGATGCTGCGTGACAACGGCGCGGGCGATGTGGTCGACCTGATCGAGGCGACCGCCGGCCCCCTGCCCGCCGAAGCCGCTGACATTGAGGCCGCGTAAAGCGGGCTCGAGGTCAGCTCCATCTTGAGGAGGGCGCGACGCGCCTTCCGCGATCTACGAACATGAACTGGGAGGTGAGAACGAAATGATGCTGCGTGCGAACGGCGCGGGCGATGTGGTCGACCTGATCGAGGCGACCGCCGGCCCCCTGCCTGCCGAGGCCGCTGACATTGAGGCCGCGTAAAGCGGACTCATCGTCGGTTCCATCTTGAGGAGCGCCCACGCGCTCCGCGAACACCGCTCCCCGGGCGCTTGTCCCGGGGAGGAAATTCGTTTCCACGAGCGGACGCGCTGGTCGCGATCCGTTCGGCATCCTCGAAGGCCTACGAGGATATCCTGGGCCACATGATGCTACGCGAAGCGGCATGAAGCCGTGATGCTTCCCGACGTCTGACCCCGCTCACGTGCTCACGGCGACGTCGTGCAGCACCATCGGCGCGCACAGCCCCTGGGGCGTGAGCGTCGCATCCGCGCCCACTTCGAGGCGCGCGTCCTCGAGCGCCGCGATCGCGTCGAAGCCGAGAGTCACGGGCGGGAGGCCCGACACGATGCGGCCGTTCTCGACGAGGAACGCGCACGGCGCGACCATGCTGAGGAGCCCCGTGACCCCCGTGCTGTGATACCAGCCGAGGAGCTCGTGCTTGACGAGGATCGCGCGCTTCGTGCTGGCCACGATCTCGTGCATCGGGCGCGCGCCGGCCGCGAGCTCGACCTGGACGAAGCCGGGGCGCGGCGCGGCGTCGACGACGTCGCCGCCGCGGAAGCCGTTCCCCGCCGCGTCCTTCTTCTCCGCGAGACGGGCTTCCTCCGCGCTGTACGTGAGGTCGCGAAGCACACCCTGCTCGACGATGTCGCGCGCCCGCGTGCGCACGCCCTCGTCGTCGACCTCGCGCGCGCGGCCTCCGAGGGCCGTTCCGTGGGCGGCGTCGCGGATCGTGACGGCCTCCGAGAGGATGCGGGCGCCCATCTTGCCGGTGAAGCGGGAGAGGTTCTGGCGGACGAGCGTGGAGCTCAGGTGGATCGTGAGCGACGGGAGGATCTTGCTCGCGGTGTCGGCATCGAAGATGACCGTCTCCCGGCCGGGCGCGAGGGCAGCGACGATCTGCCCGCGGCGCAGGTCCTCGAGGATCTCCTCCGCGAAGCCCTCCGGCGCGAGCGCCGCCGTTCCCATGCGGTGCCCCGTGATGGCGCGCGGGATGCGCTCGTTCACGCGCGCCTCGATGACGGCGCTCGTGGACTCGACCGCGTCCGCGACGAGCGTGCCGCCCGTCGTGCCGACGACGATGCGCATCCGCGCGCCGCCCGCGCTGACGGTGAAATACTCGGCTGCGCCGCGCACCCGTTCGGCGAGGAGCGCCGCGCGGTCGCGCGCATCGAGCGTGCCCATCGGCGCCTCCTCTTTGCGGTACGCCTTCGTCACGAGGCGCTCGCCGTCCGCGTAGCGCGGCTCCTGCGCGAGCTCCGCGCCCGAGAGCGCCGCGTCGCGCGCCTGCGCGAGCAGACGATCGACGGCATCGTCGCCCGCGAGGGTGACGCTCGCCATCCCGACGCGCCGGCCGATGCGCAGGCGCGCGCCCAGCAGCGTGCGCGACGCCGCGCGCCCGTTCGAGAGCGCGCCACGGATGAGGGCGCCGGCGCTGTCGTCGTCGCGGAGCACCACCTCGGCCTCATCGGCGAGGCGCCGCGCCTTCTCGAGCGCGCGCTCGACGAGGGAGACCATGTCGTCCGGGCTCGTCATGCGGAGTTTCCTCCGAAATGCGCTTCGCTGAGAAGAAGGTGCGGGCCGCCGATCCCCACCGGGAGGTCGTTCTGCCCCCACTTCCCGCAGCCGCCAAAGAACATGGTGTGCATGCGGAAGTCGCGCGAGCACGCGCGGATGCGCGGCATCGTCTCGAGGATGTTCCCAAGGAGGACGACCCCTTTCACGGGCGTCGTGACCTCGCCGTCCTCGACACGCCAGCCTTCCGTCGCGCGGAAAACGAACGAGCCGTCCGCCGTCGGCTGACCGCCGGTGGATCCGCCCGCAAGGTAGCCGTTGCGCATCTCCTTCACCATCTCGTCGAGGTCCCGGTCGCCAGGCTCGAAGAACGTGTTGCGCATGCGCACCATCGTCGGGAAGCTGACGCTCACGCAGCGCCCGTTCCCGGTCGACTCCGTGCCGCCCCCCTTCGCGCTGGCCATGAGGCGGTTGTGCATGAAGCGCTTCAGCACCCCGCGCTCGAGGATCGTGACCTTGTGGCCCGGCGTCGCCTCGTCATCGATGGGCACGTGGACGCCGTTGTCCATGACCCCCGCGTCCGCGATGCTGACGTGCTCGGGGCCAAGGCGGTCACCCTCGCGGTCGTGCAGGATGCTCCACTTCGCGTGGATCGTGTCGTACTCGCTGAGGTGGCCGAACGACTCATGGGCGAGCACGCCGGCGAGGTGCGGGTCGAGGATCGCGGGGAAACGGCCCGCGGGCATCGCCTCCGCGCGCAGGTTCGCGAGCGCGCGCCGCGCCGCGTCCGCGCCCATCGCCTCCGGCGCGCGCTCGCCCGCGTAGTCCGAGAGGCCCAACGCGCCCGCCTCGCCTCCGCGCCCGCTGCCGCTCTTCGCGCCCTCGCGCGCATGCGCCGTCACCTCGATCGCGTCGTGGAGCGGGTGGAACGTCGCGGCGCGTCCGTCGCTCGCGAGATAACAGCGGCGCCCGTACGTTTCGCCCCAGACGGCCTCGACGCGCCGGAAGAGGCCCTGCCCGACGGCGCTTGCCGCGGCGGCCGCGCGCATCGCGAGCGCGATCTTCTCCTCCGGCGCGGCGTGCTCGGGGTGATCGCGCACGCTCGGCCGCGCGTCGATGCGCGCGCCGGTCGGGCGATCCGGCGGCACGATCGGCGACGCGAGCGACGCGCGCGCCACGTCGACGGCCCGGAGCGCGGCGGCGCGCGCGGCGGCGGGGTCGAGCCGCGAGGTGTAGGCGTAGCCGGCCCCGCCGTGGGGCGCGTAGACCTGGATCCCGACGCCTGCGCGCTCGCTGATCTCGCTGCGCGTGAAGCGCGTCGCGTCGACGAAGTACGCGTGGCGCACGACCTCCTCGCTGCGCGCCTCCCACGCGCGCGCCCCGGCGGCGGCCGCGGTCTCGCCCATGAGGCGCAGGATCGACTCGACGTCGTGGTGGAGGCGCATCGCGAGCGGCGCGCGCACGGCGGCGAGCTCGCTCACTCCTCGCCCTCCTGCGCGGGCGACGCCCGGAAGACCTGGGCGACGACGGCCGGAGGCGCGCGCCGCGCGAGGTCGGCGAGCCCTTGCGCCGTGAGGACGAGGAAGCCCTGCGTGCCGGCGACCCGGAGGACGAAGAGCTTGCTTCCGCCCGAGAGCTCGAGCTCGCGGCGCAGCTCCGCGGGGATCGCGACCTGGCCGCGCTCGCCCACCGTCACGCTGTCGACGAAGACGAGGTCCTTCGCAAGCTTCGCGAGCGCGTCTTCCGAGGGCTGGATCTTGGTCGCCATGCTATCACCTTGTCATCGCGCGGTTGAAGGCGCGTCCGGCGAACGCGAAGGAGACGATGCCGAACGCGAGAAGGATGAGGATCTCGGGAAGCACGTCGCCGAGGCCCGCGCCCAGGATCATGACCTTGCGCATCGCCGTGACGGCGTAGGTCAATGGGAGCGCCCTGCTGATCCACTGCAGCACGGTGGGCAGCTGCTCGATCGGGAACATGACGCCCGAAAGGAGCAGAGCCGGCAGGTAGAACAGCATGCCGAGCCCGCCGCCTTCGTCGGAGGCCGCGAGCGCCGTGAGGAGCACGCCGATCCCGACGAACGAGCTGATCGTGAGGATCAGGATGAGCCCCGCGACGCCCAGGGACCCGCCGATCTTCACGCCAAAGAGGAGCATCGCGAGCCCGAAGAGGATCCCAGCCTGGAAGAGGCCGCGCGCGAACTGCGCGACGACCTTGCCTGCGATGAGCGTCCACCGGTTCACGGGCGCCACGAGGAGCGTGTCGAGCGTGCCCGTCGTCTTCTCCGTGTTGAAGGACGCGGGAAGCCCCGACATGACGGCGCCCACGGCCATGAGCGTCATGAGGCCCGGCGCGAGGAACTGGAAGTACGAGGGCGACACTGCGGTCGAGCCCGAGGCCTCGCTGCGGTAGGGCTGAAGGAACGTCTCCGCGCTCGCGTCGCTGCGGTAGCGCGTCGAGCGCTGCACATTCTCGATCGCCTCCTGCGTCCCGATGCCCGCGACGATACGGCCCGCCTCGCCCGCGACGAGCCGCCCGAGGGCAGGGTTGCTCTGGTCGTAGAGGATGCGAAGCGTCGCCGGCTGCGTGCCGGCGCGGGAGGCGTCGCTGAACCCGGGTGGGACGATGAGGATCCCGCGGACATCCCGTGAACGCAGCGCCTCGCGCGCGGCCTCCTCCGTCGTGTACTGGTAGAGGATGAAGGAGCGTGAGTCCTCGTTCACCGAGACGAACTTCTCGAGGAACAGGTTCGACGGGCTCGTTGCGACGCTCGCCTCGTCGTCCGCGTTCACGAGGGCGAATGGGATGTCCTCGACCTTGCCCACGCTCGGGAAAACGTACCCCAGGAGCGTCATCATGATGAGGGGCGCGATGATGATCGCGGCGAGCGCGGCCTTCGAGCGCAGCGTGGCGCGCAGGTCCTTGCCCGCGATGAGCCCCACTTGCCGCAGCGTCTCGCCCGCGCTCACTTCTTCACCTCAGGCGCGCGCTTGAGCTTCCTCTGGATCGCGCCTTTGACCTGCGCGCCCTTCACGAGCGCGCGCACCCACAAGGGGAGCGCGCCCCGCTTCGCGCTGGGGCCACCGCGAAGCTCGCGGCCGGTGAGCTCCAGGAAGACGTCTTCGAGGGTCGGCTCGTTCGTGCGCACGTTGCGCACGCCCTTGCCGTGCGCGCGCACGATGTCGAGGAGCGCGTCGAGGTCGCCGTCCTGGACGAGGAGCCGGACGAATGGATCGGAGAGCTCCGCGCCCTTGACGAGGCCGCGCTCCTTCGCCACGCGCGCGATGTCGGCGGCGCCGTACGCGCATTCGACCTCGACCGCGCGCGTGCTTTTCGCGAGCACCTTCTCCTTGAGGGCGCGCGACGTGTCGCAGGCGATGAGCTTGCCGTGGTCGACGACGCCGATGCGGTCGCAGAGAAGGTCCGCCTCGCCCATCTGGTGCGTCGTAAGCACGATGGTCATGCCACGCTCCTTGTTGAGAGTGCGCGTGAAGTCGCGGATCTCGCGCGTGCTCTGCGGATCGAGGCCGAGTGTCGGCTCGTCGAGGAACAGGACGCGCGGCTGCGTGATGAGCGCGCGCGCGATGTTGACGCGCTGCCGCATGCCGGTCGAGAACTTCGCGACCCTCGCGTCCGCCCACTGCTCCATGTTGGTGACCTTGAGCAGCTCTTGGGCGCGCGCCTCGACCGTCGCGACGGGGACGCCGTAGAGCCGTCCGAAGAAGCGAAGGTTCTCGCGCGTCGTGAGGTGCGGATAGAGCGCGACCTTGTCGGAGACGAGGCCGATCGAGCGGCGGACGCCCTCCGGTTCCTTGACCACGTCGTGCCCCAGGACGGTGACCTCCCCGGTGGTGGGGCGCAGGAGCGTCGTCATGATGCGGATGGCCGTGGACTTGCCGGCACCGTTGGGGCCGAGGAACCCGAAATACTCCCCCTCCTTGACGGTGAGGTCGAGCCCCTTCAAGGCCTCGACCTTCCCGAAGGTGCGGGTGAGCCCCTTCACGCGGATGATGTCCTCGGGCAACCTGTCCTCTCCCATGCCCGGGTGGCTTTGGCATGTAAATCATACATCTCGTCCAAAGCTGAGTTTGGGAGTGTGACCCCCGGCCGGGACATGTCGGTGTGTATGGCCGGCTCCCCAAGTGGCGAAGCCTCTGAGGCCACACTTATCCGCCTAGGCCCAGGTGCGACCCAGGTGAAGCCAGGCGACCTGGTCGAGTTCAAGGCGGGCCTTTTCGGCATCCAGCCGCCCCACAACCTCGGGATCTACCTGGACCGGGTGAAGCGCAAGGGCGCCTTCTTCGTCGTTCTGCACACGGTGAAGGGAAAGCAGGAGATCAAGAACGACAACATCACGTCGCGCAAGCTCAGCGCGCGCCTGCCGCCCGACGAGCTTGCGGGCGATCTGGCGCCGCGCCTCAAGCAGCTCATCGCGCAGGTGTCGGGCGGCAAGATCAAGGAGGAAGCGACCGCGGAGGGCGCGACCGACCGGGACCTGTGGCAGCGCGCGAAGGACCTCGAGGGCGAGCCGGTCTCCCCCGACCGGCTCGCGGAGCTCCTCTTCGAGACGAAGACTCCCAGCCGCTCGCAGGTCGGCGAGGTCCGCAAGATCCTGGAGAGCTGCCGCGAGCCGGGCGTGGGCTATTTCGAGCGCGAGCCCGGCCGCGTCGAGCTGTGGCGCCCGATGACGCGCGCGGAGCACTCGTCGTTCCACAAGGAGAAGGACTGCCTCCAGCGGCTGCGCAACAAGCTCGTCCTCGTGCTCGAGGTCGAGGACGAAGAGACGGGATACTTGAGGACGGTCTACAAGGGAGTCCCGGTGTCCGAGGCGAAGATGGACGAAGTCGATGTCGCCCGCCTCGGCTTCGTCGCCGGCGCCATGAAGGACTTCGTCCTCCACGACCGCTTCACGGGACTCTTCACGCTGGGCGAGTCCAGGAAGCACACGCTCGACGGCTTCGCGCTCTTCCCGTATCTCAAGTTCCTCGGGCTCGACTGGACCGGGAGCGAGCGCGTGTCGATCAGCAGCACGTTCGTCGAGTTCCTCGTCGACGTGGACCTCCTCGGCCTCGACGACGCGGTCGAGCTCGTCGCCCGCCGGCGCGTGCTCCAGAACCCGAACTTCTCGTGGGAAACGCCCGCCGATACGTCCCGCGCAGCGGAGCGAGCGTCGCACGTCGTGACGCCCGAAGGGCGCCACGACCTGCGAGAGAAGGTCTGCTACACGATCGATCCGCCCGATGCGCGCGACCACGACGATGCGGTCGGCGTCGAGTGGCACCCGGACGGCAGCGCGACGTTGTGGGTGCACATCGCGGACGTGTCGCACTATGTGACGCCCGAGTCGACGCTCGACCACGACGCGAGGAAGCGCGCGACCTCGGTGTACCTCCCCACGGGTGTGCTGCCGATGTTGCCGCCGCGGCTGTCGAACGATCTCTGCAGCCTGGAGCCGCAGAAGGATCGCTACGCGATGACCGCGAAGATGCGGATCGCTCCGGACGGCAGGACCCTCGAAGAGGAGGCGATGGAATCGGTCATCCGCGTGACCGAGAACGTCCCCTATCCGGAGGCATTGCGGCGCATGGAAGAGGATCCCTCGGGCGAGTTCGCGAAGATGCGGGTCCTCGCGGACAAGATGGACGCGCATCGGCGCAATCTCGCGATCGAGACGAGCGAGCGGCGCCTGCGCATCACGCCCGACAACGTGGAGCACGTCGAGAAGATGGGCACGCCCGCGACGCGCCTCATCGAGACGTTCATGGTCGCCGCGAACGAGTGCATCGCCCGTATCCTCACGAAGGAGAAGGTGCCGCTGCTCTATCGTTGCCACCCGCTCCCCGACCGCGCGAGCATCGAGCGCTTCAACGCGCAGTGCCGCACGATGGAGGTGCCCATCCAGATCGTGCCGCCGGATCCTCCGAAGAAGCCGGACGCGAAGCCCGAGATGACGCTCCTCGATGCACTGAAGAAAGGCGGCAAGGTGGATCTCTTCGGCGGCGGTTTCGCCCTCCAAGGAGCCGCGGACGAGGACGCGGGCGAGGTCGCGGACGAGGAACCGCCCGCGCCCGCCCTCATCGGCCTCGCCCAGCTCCCGGTCGAGGAGCAGGACGCATGGTTGACACCGTTCCGCGAGGCCCTGACCAAGGTGAAAGACATCACCGATCCGGCGCTCCAGGGGCTCGTCTTCGTGAAGACGCTGGGCACCATGGGCCGCGCCTTCTACACCGCGGCGAACCTCGGCCATTTCGGACTCGGCAGCGTCTGCTACTGCCACTTCACGAGCCCGATCCGCCGCTACCCGGACCTCGTCGTCCACCGCCAGCTGCGGTGGCTCCTGCGCGGCCG